>VBCZ01000005.1 GCA_005889025.1 Betaproteobacteria bacterium | reverse complement strand
GACGAAATCGACATCGGCGTCTCTTATCTCGCCGGCGTGACCCGGCAAGGCCGAAGCGGCATCGGTTATGCCCTGATCCGCGAATCACGACCCGCTGCGAATGTCGAAAGTCCGGAGCTGACCTTGATCGAGGTGGACACAGCGCTCGATGCGATCGCTCGCGCCAGCGGCGCCGGATCGATTGCCGAACGCACGCGTCTGCTCTCCGACCTTTTCGGCAGGGCCATGCGCCGCGAGCAGGAATTTCTCGCGCGCCTGCTGCTCGGCGAGCTGCGCCAAGGCGCGCTCGAAGGCCTCATGATCGAGGCCGTCGCCGCGGCCGCCGGCCTGCCCGCGGAAATCGTGCGCCGGGCGGCGATGATCGCAGGCGGGATCGCGAACGTCGCGTCGCCGGCACTCTCCGAAGGCGCCGCCGGCTTGAGCCGTTTCGCCATCACGCTGTTTCAGCCGCTCGCGCCGATGCTGGCGCAGCCGGCGGACGATATCACGTTGGCGATGGCGCGCATTCCCATAGCGGCGCTCGAGTGGAAGCTCGACGGCGCACGCGTGCAAGTGCACAAGAACGGCGATGATGTGCGCATTTATTCGCGCACCGGCAACGACGTCACCGCCGCCGCGCCGGAGATCGTGACCGCCGTCCGCCGTGCGCAGGCGCGGGCGCTGATTCTCGACGGTGAAGCGATCGCGCTCAAACCCAACGGCGCACCCTATCCGTTTCAGGACACGATGCGCCGGTTCGGTCGCGTGCTCGATATCGATGCCATGCGCGCGACGATGCCGCTGTCGGTATTTTTCTTCGACTGCCTGCGCCGCGACGATCGGGATACTGTGCCCTTGCCAGCCACGGAACGCTTCGACTCCATGGCCGCCGCGTTGCCGTCCGAGTTGTTGATTCCGCGCCTGGTCACGAGCGAGATTGCTGCCGCGCAGGCGTTCTACGATGACGCGCTCGAGCACGGACACGAGGGCGTGATGGTCAAGGCGCTGGACGCCCCATACGACCCGGGCGGCCGCAGCGCGTCGTGGCTCAAGGTCAAGCGCAGTCACACCCTCGACCTCGTGGTGCTGGCGGCGGAATGGGGACACGGCCGTCGCCAAGGCTGGCTGTCCAACCTCCACCTCGGTGCGATCGACCCGGCGAGCGGGGAATTCGTCATGCTGGGCAAGACCTTCAAGGGCATGACCGACGCGATGCTTGCCTGGCAGACCAAGGAGCTGTTGAAGCGCGAAGTCGCGCGCGACGACTGGACCGTTCGCGTGCGGCCGGAGCTCGTCGTCGAGATCACGTTCAACGACCTGCAGGCCAGTCCGCGATATCCGGGCGGGCTCGCGCTTCGCTTTGCGCGCGTCAAGGGCTATCGGCCGGACAAGAAAGCGCAGGATGCCGACACTATCGATAGGGTGCGCGCGATTTACGCGAAACAGGATAGGTAGATCAGCCGAAAGCAGCGCACCGGATGTCGTCGGGCGTATAACATAGGATCACGCTTGAAACTCGCAATGCATCGCCGTGCTCGCGGTCTGGCGGGGATTTTTTTCGGAGCTCCCTGCAATTCTGTCGAAAGCTGCGGCTATCCATCGAGCTCATGTGATTGCTGGTTCCGGTGCGTGCGAGCTTTTAATCGGGTTAAGTCTTCTTGCGACGCGGCCTGGCTGCCGATTTTGTCGCGCGGCGCCGACCGGTCTTCCTCGGCCCGGAAGCCGGCCTCGATCTCGTTTTTTGTTTGAGCACCTTCCCGGCCCATACGGTGGAACGCGTAACATCCTCGCCCCTGCAGCCCGTCGACGGGCAAACGAGCGAAACATAACAACTGCCATTGGTGACGAAGTCGTTTTCACCGCGAACGAGAATCCCCTCCACGGTTGTGTTGCCCGCGTTGAAGACGGGTGAACCGGAATTGCCGCCGTAGGTATCGAGATTTGCAACGAAGTACGGCGCGGGGATGTTGTCCCGCACCTGCGCGCCCGGCGCATATTTCTGCGGCAGCCCGCACGGATGGCCGATGACGAACAAAGCTTGCTTGTTGGCTATCTTGCCGCGGGTCCGGATCTTGACCGGCTTGCGCCCGACCACGGGGCGGTCCAGCCGCACCAGCGACCAGTCAGTGCCGTCGCCCGCCAGCTGCCGGCCGATCAGCCGTGAGCCGGCGTACACGTCGTCTGCGGAGAAGCTCGTGCGCGCGTTATTGGCGTCGACCATGCGAAAGCCGAAAACAAAGCGCGTATTCGCAAGGTCGGCCGGGCCCTTAACGCAATGGCCGGCGGTTGCAACAACATCCGGCGCGACGAGAAACCCCGAGCAAAAGCATCCCGTCGGCTGCGACACAAAAGGTTCGTTCGCACAGAGTCGGTAGGCATCGCGATAGGGCTCGGTCGCCAGCGTATAGCTTCCATCGCTTTTTCGATGGAGGTCCGTGGTCTTGACCAGCGCGACCACACCCTTGGCGGCGGCATGGACCTTGGCGGATTTGACGAGGTAAAGATCCTGCCGGTTGTCTACGCCGTAGATAGCACGCTGGCGGTCCTGCGCCAGCTTCGCAAGCTCCGCGGTGGAAAGCTGTTGCAGCTCATGCGAGCGGCCGACAACGGATGCTGGAATCGCGCGCGCACGATCGGCTCCGGTTTGCTCGGTGAGTGCGACGCGCTCCCGCCGACGCAGCTCGGCGACCAGCTCGTGTGCCGTCCACTCCTTCAGCATCGATTTACTCATTGGCGAATCCTTTCGCGAACGGGCTTTTAATTTTTAGGAAAGGGTTTGCACCGCGTTGCTCGGAACGCCAAGCGCGCGACTTCGGAAACAGACAACGCAAGCCTAGTACTTCGCAGTCCGCAGCTTCTTGATCGTTTGAACGTCCAGTGCGCCCGTCGGCGGAAGACTGTTATCGCTCTGGTGACATGCCCTCGTCGATCGCGGGCGGCGGCTCGTTTGCCTGTGGGCGGGACGCCGGCGGGGGCGCTCCCGGCGGACGCGACGGCGGCGGCGCTGTGGTCGCCGGCGGAGTCACGCTCTTGCCCGACTCGGGCGCGCCGGCGCAGCCCGCCAGCAGCAGCATGGCGCCCAAAATTACGGACAGTGGAATGTGCACGCTTCTCATGCTGAGTCCCCTTGGCGCTGCGGATAATCCATCCGTCAATATTACACCGTGCAAATCCCTGCTAGAGGACGTCGGGGAGTGCTCGCGGGCAGAAAGGCGCCGATTCTGCACGCCCGTCATTCCCGGGTCAGTTCTTGTCGTTGAACCCGATCGACACATGCGCGCCGTCGCAGAAAGGCTGGTTTTTCGACACTGCGCAGCGGCACAGCGTCATGCGGTTGCGTATTGCGCCTGCGGCAGACGCGTCAGGCCGTGTTCCCACTTCACCGACTCGCCCGCGCTGTGGGCGCCGATAATCTCGCCGCTCAGGGGCAGGTTCCCCGGAACCATGGAGGGCCGTTTTGGGTGATCTTCACCTTGCTGTTGCGGGCATCTTCGCGTTCGCCTAAAGAGCTCCGTTCGAGCAGATAAGATCGGAGGCGATCTATCGCTGGATAGGGCGTAGGATGGCTCGAGTTTCATACGAACGAAAATCGTGGTCTGTCCCCTATGAATCGGCTTCTCGCCACGGTCGCATGCGCCGCCGTGGTGGGCGTTTCGGCGCAAGTGTCGGCCGCTACGTGGGTGCTTGCGAACGAATATCCCGCCACGTCGCTTCCGGGCGAGGGAGACGCGTTTTTCGCCAAGGCGGTCGCGGACCGGGTTGGCGGCAAGCTGGTGATCGAGCCGCAGCCCGATGCAAGGTCGGGCTTCAAGTCGCGCGAACAATTGAAGGCGGTCGCGGAAGGCAAGCTCGCGATGGCCAACCACCTTGCGGGCGCCATCGGCGATGAAAACCCGCTGTTCCTGTTGTCATCGCTGCCATTCCTCGCCGCGAATGCAGGCGAAGCACGCCGCCTGTACGACCTCGCCAAGCCCCGTTACGACGCCGTGTTGAAGGGTTTCAATCAGAAGCTTCTGTTCTCGACACCGTGGCCGGCGTCGGGCATCTGGGCCAAGAGCGCCGCCGATACGCCCGAGGCCGTCGCCAAGCTCAAGATCCGCACCTATGACAAGACGGGAACCGAGCTCATGGATGCGCTCGGCGCGACGGCGAGCCTGGTGTCGTTCGCCGATCTGCCGGCAAAGCTCAAATCAGGCGAGATCGACGCGGTGCTTTCCTCGGGCGACGGCGGCGCCGGCCGGAAGCTCTGGGAATATTTGCCGCACTTTACCGAGATCAACTACGCCGTGCCGCTGAGCCTCACCGCCGTGAACCTCGACGCCTGGAACGCGCTCGATTCCGCGACGCAGAACGCGGTGCTCGAAGCCGCGGCCGAAACGGAAGCTCGCCAGTGGCAGGCGCTCGACGGCCGGGTTGCAAAAAACTACGAGCGGATGCGCGAGAACGGCATGACAATCACACGCATCGTGTCGCCGGCGCTCGCCGCCAAGTTCAAGGCGTCGGCGCAGAACGTGATCGCCGAATGGGAAGCGAAGAGCGGCGCGGAGGGGCGCGAGCTCATGGACCGCTTCCGCAAAGGCGTCGGTCGATAAGTACGCGAGTCGTGCGAGGCCGCTAGTCCGCTAATTGCCCCTGCGGCGAGGCCACTGCGGCCTTCACAGAATTCTCACCGGAACAGGTTGTACTTGAGAATGCAGTAGATGGCACGAAAGCCGTCCTTCCAGTCGACTTTCTTACCCTGCTCGTAGGTCCTGCCGTAATAGGCGATTCCCACTTCATAGATCGCGCAACCCATCCTGGCGATCTTGGCGGTGATCTCGGGCTCGAAACCAAAGCGCTCTTCCTCGATTTTGATGCTCTGGATGACGTTGCGTTTGAAGACCTTATAGCAGGTCTCCACATCGGTGAAGTTTAGGTTGGTCAACATGTTGGACAGTAGGGTCAGAAAGCCGTTGCCCACGCGATGCCAAAAATACAGGACGCGGTGCGGTTGGTCCCCGATGAATCTCGAACCGTAAACAACATCGGCCCTTCCATCAAGAATGGGTTTGACGAGCTTTGGATATTCGCCAGGATCGTACTCGAGATCGGCATCCTGGACGATGACGATATCGCCGGTCGCTTTGCTGAAGCCGGTCCTGAGCGATGCACCCTTGCCCCGATTGATCTCGTGATGAACAAGGTGATCTATCCAGCCACGCGCGTTGAGCTCCTCGAGTATTTCATGCGTGCCGTCACGTACCGCGGCAATGATGGACTCAATGGTGGCCGCCTCGTTGAAGCAAGGAATGACGACGCTGAGTTTCATGCGCCCGCGTCGTGGCGGGACTGACGCCGCAGCACTTCCTCGAAGTACGCGATGGTGTTCGATAGCCCCTGCGCAAGCGGCGTAGCCGGTTCCCAGCCCAATAATTCACGGGCGAGTGCGATATCAGGCTGGCGCTGGCGAGGGTCGTCGCTTGGCAGAGGTTTGTAGACGGTTTTTGACTTCGATCCAGTGAGGGAAATGACTTTCTCGGCGAGCTCGCTGATCTTGAGCTCGCTCGGACTTCCAAGATTCACAGGGCCGGTGAGCTCATCGGCCGTATTCATTAGCGACACTAGACCTTGTACCATGTCGTCGACGTAGCAGAACGATCGCGTCTGACCGCCATCCCCGTACAACGTAATGGGCTCGCCTTTCAAGGCCTGCACGATGAAATTCGATACCGCTCGCCCGTCGTTCACGTGCATGCGGGGACCGTAGGTGTTGAAGATGCGCGCAACCTTGATGCGCAGCCTGTGCTGCTGGTGGTAACCAAAGAAGAGCGTTTCGGCACAGCGTTTCCCTTCGTCATAGCACGAGCGCAGCCCTATCGGGTTGACGTTGCCCCAGTAACCTTCCGGCTGAGGATGCACGGTGGGATCGCCGTAGATTTCGCTTGTCGACGCCTGGAGAATCTTCGCCTTGAGTCGCTTGCAGAGTCCAAGCATGTTGATTGCTCCGTGCACGCTGGTCTTGGTCGTTTGCACGGGATCGAATTGGTAGTGAATAGGCGAGGCGGGGCAGGCGAAATTGTAGATCTCGTCAACTTCAACATACAGTGGAAAGGTTACGTCGTGACGCAACAGTTCGAAATGAGGGCTGTCCAGAAGGTGTGCGATATTGTCCTTGGTTCCAGTAAAGAAGTTGTCGACACATAGAATGTCGTGCCCGGCTGCGAGCAATTGCTCGCACAAAGTGGAACCGAGAAAACCGGCGCCACCGGTAACCAATATCCGTTTGCGCAAATGCATCTAAGAGATCGGACCAAACGCGCGGGGAAACAAAATTCGCACTGAGCTGATCGGCGCGAGAGAATTTCAGTATAGTCACGCTAGGCATAGAAGTCATCCCGCCGCGCGCTGATTGCGCGATCGCATTTTGGCGCAATCATCTTCGACATGGTCGAGAAAGTTCACTTATCGCTGGACATGACGACCCCTTCCTGCCGCCGTGGCCGCAGGCGGTTCCGCACGCGGAAGTGGCTCGCCATTGCGTCGCTGGTGTCGCTGGCCTGCCTGCTACCTAAGTGTCCCCAAATCGATTTCCGCCGAGAATCTGCACACCTTTGATAGATAGAGACAGGCATGCCGGTCGCCGGTGAAAAAGAGCGGGGTCCGGCCGAAGCCCGGTCGTTGCCGGATGTCGCGTCGCCGTCGTCCGCGACGGCGCCGTTGCCGCCGCGCTTCTGGCTCTTCGTTGCCGCGCTGTCGATGGCCGTCTTGATCGTCTACCAGCCCGTCTGGAACGGCGGCTTCATCTGGGACGACGCGGCCCATGTCACGCGTCCCGACCTTCGATCGTGGCAGGGCCTCTGGAGCATCTGGTCCACTCCGGGCGCCACCCAGCAGTATTACCCGCTCACGCACACTTTCTTCTGGGTGCAGCATCGACTGTGGGGCGACATCCCGTCGGCTTATCACCTGGTGAACATCGTCCTGCACGCGTCCGCGGCGTCGATGGTCGGCCTGATTCTCTACCGACTGGCCATCCCCGGGGCCTATTTTGCGGCCGCGATCTTCGCACTCCATCCGGTACAGGTGGAATCGGTGGCGTGGATCACTGAGATCAAGAACACGCTGTCCGCGGTCTTCTACCTCGCCTCGGCGATTGCGTGGCTGCGTTACAGGGAGAAGGCGAACGTCGGTGCGTACGCCCTCGCGCTCGGTCTCTTCGTGTTAGCGCTCTGCAGCAAGACTGTTACGGCGACGCTGCCTGCCGCATTGCTGGTGATCGCGTGGTGGCAGCGCGGGCACGTGTCGTGGCGGCGCGATGCGCTGCCGCTTGTTCCCTTCTTCATTCTGGGCGTCACAGCTGGGCTATCTACTGTGTGGGTCGAGCGCAGTCTCGTCGGTGCGGAGGGTGCGGCGTTCGATCTCACCCCGATCGAGCGTGGCTTGATCGCCGGGCGCGCACTGTGGTTCTACGCCGGCAAGCTGGTCTGGCCCGTGAATCTCGTCTTCATTTACCCGCGCTGGAACGTCAGCCAAGACATGTGGTGGCAGTACATCTACCCTGCTGCTGTGATCGCCGTCGTGGCGGTCGCGTGGAGCTTGCGACGGCACTCGCGCGGGCCGCTGGCAGGCCTGCTGTACTTCGCCGGGACGCTCTTCCCGGCGCTGGGCTTCTTCAACGTCTATCCGTTTCTCTTCTCGTTCGTCGCCGATCACTTCCAGTACCTGGCGAGCCTCGGACTGATCACGCTCGCCGCAGCCGGGTTGGCGCGGCTGCTCCAGCGGCTGGGATTGTGGGGGCGGGCAACGGGCAACGTAGTCTGCCTCGCGGTGCTTTCGACGCTAGCAATCCTGACGTGGAAACAAAGCCACATCTACGCCGACGTCGAGCCCCTGTACCGGGCGACGATCGAAGCGAACCCCGAGAGCTGGATGGTGCAGAATAATCTGGCCGGCGTCCTTATCTCCCGCGGCGCATTCGATGAAGCCGCCCACCATGTCGAGAAGGCGCTTGCCCTTAGGCCGAACTACGCCGAGGCGCGCAACAATCTGGGCCTAATACTTGCAAGCCGCGGACGCATCGACGAGGCGCTCGAGCAGTATCGCAAGGCGCTCGAACTCCAGCCCACGTACGCCGAGGCACACAACAACCTCGGGTTGCTCCTCATCCGCCGCGGGCAACTCCACGAAGCGATCGCACATTATCGGCGTGCACTGGAGATCGATCCCGGCCTGGCTCGAGCCCATTACAACCTCGCCGAGGCTCTGGCGCGTCAGGGGCGAATCGACGAGGCCATCGGCCAACTCAGGATGTCGCTCGCGCTCAGACCCGAGTACGCCGAGGCTCATAACAGTCTCGGAGTTCTCCTGGCCGAACGGGGAGAGCTAAACGAAGCGGGTGATCAGTTCTTAAAGGCCGTGGAGGCCAACCCGCAATACGCAGAGGCGCGTAACAACCTCGGCATCATAATGGCGCGAAGCGGCC
>VBCZ01000121.1:4818-7711 GCA_005889025.1 Betaproteobacteria bacterium | reverse complement strand
CAATGGCAAGCAGCAAGCTGGGCAGCGCAAGCATCACGTCCATCAGGCGCATGATCGCGGTCTCGACCCAACCGCGGACGTAGCCGGCGACGAGTCCCAGCACGATACCCAGAGACAGCGAAATCGCCACCGAGATGAGCCCGATCAGCAGCGACAGTCGCGTACCGTGGATCAATCGCGATAGCATGTCGCGCCCGAGCGGATCGGTGCCGAGGATGAATTGCCACGATCCGCCTTCGTGCCACACGGGCGGCACCAGCGTGAAATCCCGGTATTGCTCGTTGGGAGCGTGCGGAGCGACCGCGTTGGCGAACAGTGCAAGGAAAATCAGCGCGACGACGAGCGCGAGTCCGATGAGCGCGCCGCGGCTTTTCGAATACGACTGCCAAAATTCGCGCAACGGCTCCGGCGCTGCCTCCGGAGGGGTTTCGATCACGACTTCAAGCATGACGTATCCTCGGGTTCACGACGCCGTAGAGCAGGTCGACGATCAGATTGACGCTGATCACGATGGTCGCGATCAATAAAATTCCGCCCTGCACGACCGGATAGTCGCGCGCTTGCACGCCATGGATGAGCCAGTTGCCCACGCCCGGCCACGAAAAAATCGTTTCCGTAAGAATCGCGCCGGAAAGCAATAGCCCAACCTGCAGGCCGATCACCGTAATCACCGGAATCAGCGCGTTGCGTAGCGCGTGCACCAGGACAACCCGCCAGCGCGGCAGCCCCTTGGCGCGCGCGGTGCGCACGTAGTCCTCGCGCAGGACTTCCAGCATCGACGAGCGCGTCATCCGCGCGATTACGGCAAGGGGAATGGTTCCCAATGCGATCGACGGGAGGATCAGATGCGACAACGCGGAGCGAAACGCGGCCGCGTCGCCCGCGCGCACCGTGTCGATGAGCATGAATCCGCTCATCGCGGGGATGTCGAAATCGACCGCGATGCGCCCGCCCACCGGCGTCCATCCGAGCTGGACAGAAAAGAGCAGGATGAGCAGAAGCGCCCACCAGAAGATCGGCATCGAGTAGCCCGTCAACGACACACCCATGACGGCGTAATCGGCGACGGTATTGCGTCTGAGCGCGGCGATAATTCCGGCAGGGAGCCCGATGCAGACCGCGAGCAGCATCGCAAACGAGGCGAGCTCGACGGTCGCGGGAAACAGCGTCAGGAATTCCTGCATGACGGGCTCGTGCGTGGTGAGCGATGCCCCCAGGTCTCCCTTGATGACGTGGCCGATATAGTCGCCGTACTGCACGGGAAGTGGCCGATCGAGCCCGAACTGGCGCAGCAGCCTCTCCCGCCGCGCGGGATCCATGCCGCGCTCGCCGGAAAGGTTCTCGACCGGATCGCCGGGGATGAGATGGATGAGCGCGAATGCGAGCAGCGTTACCCCGATAAAGGTCGGAATGACCAGGAGCGCGCGTCGGAGCAGCAGGGCAAGCATGAAGAGCGCATTCTAAAGCCCCCGGCCCTGCGCCGCCGATCACGGCCCGCGCAATGCCAGCCCGACCTGAACGATGCACACTCGCGGGAGCACGGCCGTCATTCCCGCCCTTCGACTGCGCTCAGGGCAGGCTCGTGGAAATCCAGTGTTTTTCTACAAACGCCACTGGGTCCCCGCGTTCGCGGGGACGACGACTTTCAGGCCGTCGTTCCTCTTCGACTACGCTCAGGGCGGGGTCCAGCTGGAATCCTTCTACTGACTTCAACCGAAACATGGATCCCCGCGTTCGCGGGGATGACACATCCGTTACGCCGTTATTCCCGCCAATGATGAAACAAACAGCATCATTCCCGCGCAAGCGGGAATCCATGCTGATCGCAGTAATCCCATCGAGCGAGTTAGGGCGCAGGTGTTTTCGCCAGGTCCACGCTGGTGAAGTAGTGGTGCGCGGTGGCGTCCATCTTGTAACCCTTCACTTCCTTGCGGATGGGATCGAAGCGAATCGAGTGGGCGAGCGTAATCCAGGGCGCCTCTTCCTTGAAAATCACCTGCGCCTGCTCGTAGAGCTTGGCGCGGTCGGCCTGCTTGGGTGTCTGCGCCGCCTTGATGATCAAGTCCTCGAAAGGCTTGTTGCACCAGCGTGCGGAGTTGCCGCCGCCCTTCACTGCTTCGCAACCCAGCAGCGGCACGAAGAAGTTGTCCGGATCGCCGTTGTCGCCCGACCAGCCGAACATCACGACCTGATGCTCGCCGGTCTTGGAACGCTTGCGATATTCCGCCCATTCGTAGGTGACGAGCTTGGCCTTGACACCGATCTTCTCCCAGTCGGCCTGGATCATCTCAGCTACGCGCTTGCCGTCGGGGTTGTAGGGCCTCGTGACCGGCAGATACCAGAGATCGAGCTCGAAGCCGTTGGGCAGACCCGCTTGTGCGAGAAGCTGCTTCGCCTTCGCCGGATCGTACGGGTAGTCCTTGACGTCGTTGTTGTAGCTCCACAGGATCGGCGGAATCGGGTTCTTGGCCATCTGACCATTACCGAGATAGACGGCCTTGAGAATCGCCTCCTTGTTGGTGGCGAGATTGAGCGCCTGCCGAACCAGCTTGTTGTCGAAAGGCTTCTTCTCGACGTTGAAGGCGATGAAGCCGATGTTGAGGCCCTCCTTCTGCAGCACCGTGAGCTGCGGGTCCTTTTTCATCTCGTCCAGATCCGCGGGCTTCGGGAACGCCATTACATGGCACTCGCCGGTCTTGAGCTTGGCGTAGCGCGCTGTCGCGTCGCGCGTGATCGAAAAGATGAGATTGTCGATCTTCGGGCGCCCATTCCAGTACTGGTCGAAGGCCTTGTAGCGGATGGTCGCGTCCTTCTGATACGAGACGTATTCGAAGGGCCCGGTGCCGATGGGATAGACGTCGGCCGCGTTGGGTGTGCCCCTCTTTTGCATCGT
>VBCZ01000121.1:2920-4574 GCA_005889025.1 Betaproteobacteria bacterium | reverse complement strand
TAGGTCTTGCCGTCGGGCGAGACCGTCCAGGATTCGGCAAGCGCGGGAATAATGTTGGTCGTGCCGGTCTGGAACTCCACCAGCCGGTTGAATATCGGTACAGACACCGCATCGAACGTCGTCTCGGTCGTAAAGAATTGCGGCTGAAAGCCCTCGGGGCTGCCTTCCGAGCAAAAGACGAGATTGCCCTTCGCGATCGCGTTTGAGCACAAAAGAAACAGGCCCGCGATCAACGCGGCCCGGAGTAAGGGATTGGAGCGAGCAAAGCAGTTGTCAGGCATGGTTTCCTCAGCGGCGATTGCGCGCGTCGCAGCGGCGCGCGGATGCGCCAATGCTAGCCGCCCCTGCAGCCGAAGGCAACCGGCCCCGGCAACGAGCACCCACACGCATAAGACTTCGGGTTGCAGGATCGCGTCGAGCCTTTCCTTGGACAGCAGCTTTTTCTCGAGCACCAGGTCGTAGACGCTCCTCCCTGTCGCCAATGCTTCCTGCGCAACCTCGGTCGCATTGGCGTAGCCGATGTAGGGATTGAGCGCGGTGACGACGCCGATGGAGTTCTCGACCGAGGACCGCAAACGCTCGCGGTTGGCGGTGATGCCCTTGACGCAGCGCTCGGCGAGCGTCAGGCAGCCATTGCGCAAATGAGTGACGCTCTTGAACAGACTGTGCGCGATGATCGGCTCGAAAGCATTGAGCTGAAGCTGGCCGGCCTCTGCGGCGAAACTCACCGTGACGTCGTTGCCGATCACCTCGAAGGCAATCTGATTCACGACTTCCGGAATCACCGGGTTGACCTTGCCGGGCATGATCGAGGAGCCCGCCTGCATCGGCGGCAGGTTGATCTCGCCCAGGCCGGCGCGCGGACCGCTGGAGAGCAGCCGCAGGTCATTGCAGGTTTTGGATAATTTCACCGCGACGCGCTTGAGAACACCGGAAACCTGCACGAAGGCCCCGCAATCCTGCGTGGCCTCGACCAGATTGGGGGCGGTGATGAGGGGAATGCCGGTGATCTCGCTGAGACGCCGGCATACCAGGCCCGCGTAGTCCGGATGCGCGTTGATGCCGGTGCCGATTGCGGTGGCGCCGAGGTTGATCTCGCGGATCAACAGCGCCGCCTCCTTGAGCCGCTCCTCGTCCTCGCCCAGCATGACCGCATAGGTTGAAAATTCCTGCCCGAGCGTCATTGGGACCGCGTCCTGCAATTGCGTGCGTCCCATCTTCAGCACATCCTTGAACTCCTCCGCCTTCTGCTCGAACGCGCGGCGCAGCACAGCCATCGCGTCGATGAGCCGGAAGATGCCGAACCAGCCAGCGACCTTGAGCGAGGTCGGATACACGTCGTTGGTGCTCTGGCTCATGTTGACGTGTTCGTTGGGGTGCAGGTACCTGTACTCCCCGCGCTGATGCCCCAGATGCTCCAGTGCGCGGTTGGCAATCACCTCGTTGGCGTTCATATTGGTCGACGTGCCGGCTCCCCCTTGGATGACGTCGACGACGAAATGCTCGTGCAGTTTGCCGGCGCGGATTTCCTCGCAGGCCCTGGCGATGACGTCGGTCTTTTCCTTGTCGAGCAACCCCAGCTCGTGGTTCGCCAGCGCTGCGGCCTGCTTGATGCACGCCAGCGCCCGGATCAGATCGGGATAGATCGAGATCG
>VBCZ01000121.1:1294-2827 GCA_005889025.1 Betaproteobacteria bacterium | reverse complement strand
TGGCACGCTTTCCCTTGCGGCCCTGCCGCCCCGCGAATCCCGCCTATTCGGTCGGCTGGCCCATGGACTGGAAAATAGACGCGAGCTGCGGACTCATCGAGATGCCCAGCGTCCGGCCGGAGGGCAGCTTGCGCAGGAACCACTGCTCGTAGATTCGCGCCAGCTCGCGAGTCTCGGCCAGCCTTTCGAACGTATGCTTCACCAGCGCGTCGAACGAGGAATCGTTCCTCCGATACATGATGCCGTACGGATCGTAGGAGAGAAACTCACCTCGGTCGATTGCGCGATTGTGCCACCATCGGTGGTAGCAACCCAAGCACTATGAATGTCGGGCCGATAGCAATCGCCGTCGGTATGTGTCTCGGTTTGCGGACCAGGCCGAACCGCTCGCCAAATCGGTATCGCCTCGGGGCCCGTGATGTGCTGCGATCAGCCTCGCCGATGCGTCGCGCGCTGGCGGCGTGTTTCGAACAGACAGATTCCCACGGCGACCGACACATTGAGCGATGCGACGCTTCCCATGAGCGGGATGGCGACAACGCGATCGCAGAGATCGCGCGTGAGGCGCCGCAGGCCGGAGCCTTCGGCGCCAAGCACCCACGCCAGCGGTCCGGCAAGGTCGGCATTGAAAAGATTTTCGCCGCCTGATGCGTCGGCGCCCACGACCCATACGTTGCGCTCCTTGAGGTCGCGTATGGTGCGTGCGAGATTGGTGACGGTAACGAGCGGCACGGCATCGGCAGCCCCCGATGCGGCCTTGGCTACGGTTGGATTGAGTCCCACCGCGCGGTCCTTGGGAACCACCACCGCATGCGCGGCAAACGCGTCCGCACTGCGCAGGCATGCCCCGAGGTTATGCGGATCGGTCACGCCGTCGAGCAGCAGGAGAAGCGGCGGCCCTGTGGCGTGACCGAGGATTTCGTCCAGCGATTGTCCCTGCAGACTTTGATCGACAAGCGCCACCACGCCCTGATGCTTGTCATTCCCGGCTAGCTCATCGAGGCGACGGTTGTCGATGTGATGTACGGAGACTCCGGCAAGTTGTGCACGTTCCATCAATTCGCGGGCACGACGATCGTTCCGCGCGACAGAAATGTTGATCTCGCGAATGCTTTCCGCGTGCTGGCGCAGACGCGCGATGACCGCATGAAATCCGAACAAGTAGCGCGTCATGGGAGGCAGGTCCGGAGCGACGTGCGCCGTGGCACGCGAATGCGGCCTTCGGTATAATCAACAGTTTACCGCACCATCCGCCCCGCCGATCCACCGAATTCGGCGCGCCGGCCGTCGTTCAGGGCTGTTGTAGCTCAGTTGGTAGAGCAACTGATTCGTAATCAGTAGGTCGGTGGTTCGACTCCACTCAACAGCACCAATCCCTACGCGGTACCGCGAGATAGCAACCGCTTTCCCGCTCTCAGCTCTGTGCCATATTTGTGCCGTCGTTTTCTGGCCCGACGGCACGCCGAGCACACAGCCGCTCCGCGTAGGGCGCGAGGTGATCGGCCGCCAGGTGCGCATAACGGCGCACCATCT
>VBCZ01000121.1:0-1289 GCA_005889025.1 Betaproteobacteria bacterium | reverse complement strand
TGCGGCCTTCGGTATAATCAACAGTTTACCGCACCATCCGCCCCGCCGATCCACCGAATTCGGCGCGCCGGCCGTCGTTCAGGGCTGTTGTAGCTCAGTTGGTAGAGCAACTGATTCGTAATCAGTAGGTCGGTGGTTCGACTCCACTCAACAGCACCATCCAGCTTCGTTCTCGCCGATAGCGCCTAGAAACTTGTGTACCAGTTCGGGCCGTGGTGTGTCTTGGCGGAGTCGCCACCGTTTGCATTGCCCTCGTACCAATTCATAAAAAAAACGCGGCGACCCAAGGCGAGAATACGTTCTTCTGGTTGGGCTGCCGTTGGTTCGACCGTTGCCGACCAGGCAACACTACCCGTAATCCGACGAAGCGCTTCTTGCATCGCCGGCCGCGCAGCGACAGGCCTTGCTATTGATACAGTCACTGGACCCACTTGCTGTTGACCGCATTGCCCTCGCGACACAACAACACTTGCAGCCGCGGATAACAAACTGGCGGCTCTTCACTATGAACTTGCCTGAGCCTACCAAATTGCCACGCCGCATGGTTCTCTCTTAGCAATTTCTCCCGCGTACTGGGGTAGACGATCTGGCGACGCGCGTTTCTGCAGGGTTTCACGCAGATCGCCCGGCGACGCCGACGTTTGTGCAGCGCCAGCACACTGGACCTAGGACTTTGTCAGGTTCGCAATGATAGTTCGTACCCTTAGCCCAATTTTAGGTTCCGGCGAACCCATCCTAGCCACAATCACGAAACGCTATGGAGGGCAACTGCCGACAGGTGTTGAGATTCCTGGATAAACGCAAGCGAATTGTCCGCTGTAGCTGTCCGCAGGACTGCAGAGTCCTGGATTTGGATAAGTCGTAAGAATATTCCCGGCACAAGTACTCGGCGGTGGATTTGTGCAGGGATTCGTCGGTAAACAAGCGTTGACCGCAACACCGTTATCTATGACACCGACGCAGTCGTCATCGATTCCGTTCGCTATTTCCGGCTGTGGCAGCACGACACCCACGCACATGCCCCATGTTCCGGCGGGACCGCAGGTTCGTGTGCCGGCCCTGCAAATTCCTACACCAAGAGTTCCCGCGGGTCCCGTGTAGCAACTGATGAAGTCACCGGATGTGCAGGCAGGTCCCGTGGCGCCGGTCGCACCCGTCAAGCCTTGGGGACCGGCAGGGCCTTGAGGTCCGACTGCACCGGTCGCGCCCGTCGGCCCTTGCGGCCCTTGCGTGCCAAGCGTTAACCAGAACTCGTCGAACTGACTCGCCTTGGAGCCGCTGGTCAGGGT
>VBCZ01000120.1 GCA_005889025.1 Betaproteobacteria bacterium | reverse complement strand
CATCTACTCGACCGACGCCAAGATCGACAAGTACGGGTTGACCGTGCTTGCCGACGATCGCAACTACTTCCCCCGCTACGACGCGGTCCTGCTCTACCGCGCCGACCTGCCGCAGCGGTTTCCGAAAACCTGGAACGCGCTCCAAAAGCTGCAAGGCACGATCGATGATGGGACGATGCGGCGCATGAACGCCGCCGCGGAGCTTGACGGCAAGGATTTCGTGACAGTCGCCGCGGGCTTCATCAGGGAACGAGCGACCGCTGGCAGCGCAAACGCGACATCGCCGGCGCCAAGCGCAACGTCAGGTACGGCGTCGCCAAACGCAGCGCGGTCGGACGACTTCTGGCGCAAGCTGTTCGGGCCGGACTTCGCGCGACTGACCTACGAGCACCTGCTGCTGGTGTTCCTGTCGCTGGCGGCAAGCATCGCCATCGGCATTCCGCTGGGCGTGCTCGCGGCCAAGCGTCCATCGACCGAAGGTGTGATCCTCGGCGCGACAGGCATCGTACAGACGATTCCGGCGCTCGCGCTGCTTGCCATGCTGATCCCGCTCACCGGACGCATCGGCGCGGTTCCCGCGTTCATCGCGCTGGCGCTGTATGCGCTGCTGCCGATCGTGCGCAACACGCACACAGCGCTCACGCAGATATCGAAAGGCATGCGCCAGGCGGCGCAATCGCTGGGCATGCGGCCGGGTACGATACTGCGCAAGATCGAGCTGCCGCTGGCGGCGCCGACCATCGTCGCCGGGATCAAGACATCGGCCGTGATCAACGTGGGCACGGCGACCATCGCCGCGTTCATCGGCGCCGGAGGCTATGGCGAGCGCATCGTGACGGGACTTGCGCTCAACGATCACGCGATGATGCTTGCCGGAGCGATCCCCGCGGCAGCGCTGGCGTTGATCATCGAAGGTGGATTCCGCTTCGGCGAGCGATGGATGATTCCGGCAGGGTTAAGGGAATTGCCGCAGCGCTAGCTTTACCAGACGGGTTTCCTTGCGATAGCAGTTACTCCTACTCCACCTTCAGCGTCGCCTTCATCGTCGGATGAAAAGTACAGGTGTACGCAAAGACGCCAGCCTTGGTCGTCTTGAACCGCCACGACTTGCCGGCCGGGATCTCCTTGGAATCGAATCCGCCGGCCTGCGAGGTCGCGGTATGCGGGAAGGGGTCCTTGTTGACCCAGACGATCGTGTCACCCGCCTTGACGGTGATCGTCTCCGGATCGAACCTGGTTCCATCGATATTCACCGTATGAGTGTTCGTGGCCGCAGCCGCCGGCACCGGGCCGCTGCCGAATAGCAGCAGGCCCAGCGCGATAGCCAGTGCGGGCGCGACGCGAAACGCGCACGCTGAATTCGACATCACCGATCAACCCTTGCCTATCTTGGACTGAAGCATCTTGGCGTGATCGAGGTGCGCGACAAAGGCAGGCCGCACTTTCACGATCAGCGCCTTGAGCTCTTCGTTCTTGGCGTTTGGAATGAGCGTCTTGTCGACAGCGTCAAGCACTTGCTGGTGGTAGGCGACTTCGTGATCGACGTACGCCTTGTCGAACGCGGCGCCGGACAGGCTCTTGAGCTTGGCAAGATTTTCCTCTCCGCCCTTCTTCAGCGCCTGGCTCGTGGGATTGTCTTCGGGCGTGACTTTGAGCTTGGTGACGAGCTCGGTAGCCGACTTGTTGACGCCGGTGTGATCGGTAACCATGAGCTTCCCGAACGCCTTGACGTCGGCGTTGGCCGACTTGGATTCGGCGAGCTTGCCTGCGTCGATGTCGACTTGATTGGCGGTCACGACGATATGCGCGATCTGCGCGTCGTTGGGCGCCTGGGCGAATGCGCTTCCGGCTGCGATAAACAACGCGCTTGCGACAATCATGCTTGCTTTTCTCATATCGGATCTCCTCGGTTGAATTGTCGTGCATCCCATATACGGTCGGCGGAGCGCTTTGGATGCGCCCCGCCATCGCACGGATCTGTTCGGCTGTTATAGCCGATTACCCTTCGACACCGGATTAGATGAAACATCCGGGCGCGCCGTTCCCGCCGCTAGCTTCCATTCCTTCGAAAAGCTCCGGACAGGCCCTTCGCCAGGTCAGACAGGCTTGGGGGGCGAGCAAGGAATCTGCTCTCCAATGCGCGAGACTCCCAACTGCAGATTCTTCGGCGCGAAAGACCGCGCCTCAGAATGACAGCACTGGACGGAGACTGACAACCGGCGGAGACGCGGCGTTTCCGTCCCGAGACTGTTATGCACGAGATGTAGGCCCGAATTCATTCGGGCGCGGCTGACCAATCTTGAAGGCGCAGGCCTAACCGCGGATTTCGAGCAAAATCGCGGCTCGGAATGACACCGATGGCTGACGACTACGGCGCGAAAGACCGCGCCTCCTCCGGGCGGGGTTGCTGTCGTCATTTCGCCGCCGCCTTTTGCGCTGTCGCCGTTGCCTGCACGTTTCCGCTCGCTTCCGCGATGAGCGCCCGGCAATCGGCGTCGCTTGCGCCGCCGAAGTCGATCAGCGGCAGCAGCGCCGCCAGGGGATTCAAGATCCCGAGTCCGACCGACGTGCCAACGCGCGCCGCGATCGGACCGACCGCGGGATGCACGTTCGGAGTCTTGAAGCTGCCGTCGATCATGATCGGGCCCCGCAACGCCACCAGGCTGGGCCGCTTCGACTTCGCATTGAGCTTGAGGTCGTAGCGCTCCTTGGCGAAGTCGATGGTTCCATCGCCGAGAATTTTTTCCGCTTCGGTGTCGACCACCAGCGTCCTGGCGTCCATCACGCCGTTGATGGAGACAAAGTCCGCAACGACGCAGCGGATCGGCGAGTTGGTGTCGCCGCGTATCAAAAGCCCGGCCGCGCGGGCGAGATCGAGATTGGTGAGCACGATGGACAGCTCGCTCGCGTCGCCGCCCCAACTGATGAGCGCGACCTCGCCGTTGCTGGTCCCCAGCATGTCGGCAACCGAGTTGCCGGTCGCGGTGAACTTGGCACGCCCGCCGACCTTCCCCGCGCTGCCTTTCGGGGGCTTGAGCGCAGGCACGAGCTGCTTGAGCTCGAGACTGCGCACCGTGACGTCGCCTTCGGTCTTGATGACCTTGTCGCGCGCATCCATGGTCAGCGCTGACGCGACATGCCCGCCGGCGATGCCGAAATCGAGCGGTTTGAGCTTGAGCACGCCGTCCTTGAGATCCATCACCGCGTTCAGATTGTCCAGCGGCAAATCGGTCGCGATGAAGCGCTTGCCTTTGAGTTGCACCTTGGCGTCGATGACCCGCAGCGCCTCGAGGTTATACGGCTTGGTCGGCAGCGCCCGACCGCTCACTTCGCGCTTGGCCGCTTCCTTTTTTTGCGCGGCGGTCATCGCCTGCGGTGGCGCCGTCGGCGGCGGCAGACCCACCAGGCCGCCCAGATCCTTGTAATTGAGATTCTGCGCGACGAGGTCCGCGTCGACCATGACTCGCTCATTCTTGCGGTCGACATCGAAGCGGCCGGTCACGTCGCTCTCGCCCACCTTGCCGCTGAACTCGCGGAACGACCACACGCCGCTTCCATGTTTTAGGTTGCCGCTGAGCCGATACGGCGGGGTCCACGGAAAGGGCACCGGGACGATCGGATAGAGCTGCGACAAGTCGCGTCCCTGCACCGAAAGCGAGCCATCGACGTTATCGGCGCGCGCCGGAACGATCGAGCCGTTGAACTTGGCACTGGTTGCGCCCGCCTTCGCCTGCACGTCGAGGCGATAGGGCCGATCGGCGTTTTCCAGCGCGAGCAGCGTCGCCGCACTGCCCTCGATGGTGAATTCGTTCTTTCGAAGTTTGCCCGCACCTTTGAACTTAACCGGCAGCTCGCCGTTCTCCGCGGGCGCCGATTCGACGTTGACGCTGATGTCGGTTCCCGGCGCGGGATCGAGAAAATGCACGATGCCTGTGTCAATGTTGAGCCGGCCGATCCGCGGTATCTCCGGGGGCCCGCCGAAATGCCAGTTTTCCTG
>VBCZ01000490.1 GCA_005889025.1 Betaproteobacteria bacterium | reverse complement strand
CGAAAGCGAAAGTCATTACCACGGCCGGTCAGGTGTCGCTGGGAGCCGAGCCGGTGCGCGCCAAGAAGGCGGACGTATGGATGAGCGGAGACAGCGATGTACTCCTGTTCGCGAAGCGCAATTCAACGTGGGCGCACGTATTCGATCCCGATCACCCGATCGATAAGCGACCGAATACCTGGGCCGTTCGCTACGGGGATTCGGAGTGGAAGCATTTTCTCGACTTCTTCGCCGTATTCCTGACGGTGAACGGCGAGATGGAGCGCCTTTTCAAAATGCACATGGAAAAGCTCGGCGCCGCGTGATTGTCGACTGCCACGCCCACGTCTTTGCGCATTGGGCAGGCGCTTGCGGGCATCCGTCCAGCACCGTTCACCTCAAGTACTTGCAGAAGGTGGTGACGCGGCCCTGGGCCAGAGCGTTTCGCGCTCGCGACGGACACGAGATCAAACCGACGATGCTGTTCCGGTCAGGCGATAACACCTGGGACGGGCTGACCGATGTGGGATTCCGCGTCGGCCGATTCGGGCAATTGGTTTTCACCTGGGACGGCGAAGACTACTACGTCCAATATCTGCCGGTCGGGATGCAGGAGCTCGCGTGTCCGCCGGAACTCATGCTCGCGCAAATGACCTACGCCGCAGTCGACCATTGCATTCTGCAGGCCGGCGGCGGGTACGGCATGATGAACGATTACAACGCGTTCACGCAATACCAGTATCCGCAAAGATTCAGCGGTCTGCTCAACATCGACGAGCCGCTTGCCGATCGCGCCGACACGCTGGCCGAGGTCGATCGCGCGGTCAACGTCTTGGGACTGCGCGGCGTCTATTACGCACAGGATTTCTCACGTCACGGTTATTCGCGCAATGTGAATCATCCTGCTTTCGGCGCGTTCTGGGACAAGATCGCCAGCTATCGGTTGCCGGTTTTCATCGAGCTTTCGTCCACACCGAATTATGACCGTGCAAGCTACATCGCGAATCTGCTGGCACTCGACGAGCTGCTGTTGCGTTATCCTGGCCATCGCTTCCTGCTGGTGATGGGCCCTCCGGTCGCCCACTTCGCCGCCTCCGGTCGCTGGGAGTTTCCGCCGGAAGCGCTCACCGTTTACAAGCGCGACAATCTGCAAATCGAGATCATGTTCCCGATCTCGTGGGGCGGCATCTGGGACTATCCGTATCCCGAGGCGCAGCAACTCATCCGCGGCCTCCGCGACACCTTTGGCGCGTCGAAGCTCCTGTGGGGCTCGGATATGCCCAACGTCGAGCGCTTCTGTACGTATCGGCAGTGTGTCGATTACGTCAGGAAGCACTGCAGCTTTCTCAGCGAGGAGGAAAAGGAGCTCATTCTGGGCCGGAACGCGGCGGATCTGATCGGACTCGATACGCTCGCCTCGACGGCGTCTCTACCGGCAGCAAGTCTCTGATGGAAACGAGGCTCGGCATAGATATCGGCGGAACTTTTACCGACCTCGTATTCCTGAATTCCGAAGGGCGAGTGCTGCGCGCCAAGGTGCTGTCGACGCCGGACGACTACAGCCTTGGTATTGCAGCCGGCCTCGAGACTATCGTCGGCAACGGCGGCGTGCAGATCGATGAGATCGCGCAGATTATGCACGGCACGACCGTCGCGACGAACGCCATTCTCGAACGCAAGGGGGCACGCGTCGCGCTCATCACCACGCAGGGCTTTCGCGACGTGCTCGAGATCCGCCGTTTGCGCATGCCTGTTCTCTACGACATCCGCTGGCGCAAACCACCGGCGCTGGTGCCCCGCCGGCTCCGCTTCGAGGTCGACGAACGCATCAATCACCTGGGCCGCGTCGAACGCGCGCTGGACGAAGCCGGTGCGAACGCGGTGATCGATCAGATCCTCGCGGCGAAGGTCGACGCCATCGCGATCTGCCTGATCAATTCGTACGCCAGCGGCGCGCACGAACTGCGGCTGCGAGACTTGATTCGTGCGCGCGACGCGTCCATTCCAATCTCGGTGTCGAGCACGCTGCTGCCGGAGATCAGGGAATACGAGCGCACGAGTACGACGGTGGTCAATGCGTACGTCCTGCCATTGGTGAGACATTATCTGCAATCGCTCGAGGCGAAATTGCAGGCGCGAAAGCTCGGCAAGCCCTTGACGATCATGCAGTCGAGCGGCGGCGCGATGAGCGCCACGGCAGCGGCGGAGCGGCCCATCCATATCATCGAATCGGGTCCGGCCGCCGGCGTGGTCGGGGCAGCCGAACTTGCGCGCCGCGTCGGTAACTTGAGTCTCTTGAGCTTCGATATGGGCGGCACGACGGCAAAAGCCGCGTTGATCGAGGATGGACGCTTTCTGCGCGTGAATGCAATCGAGGTTGGTGGCGGCATCAACATTGCCGGCCGTCTGTTGAGTGGCGGCGGTTACCCCGTTCGCTCGCCTGCGATCGACATCGCCGAGGTCGGCGCAGGCGGCGGCAGTATGGCGAGACTCGACCCCGGCGGCGCGCTGCGCGTTGGCCCCGAAAGTGCGGGTGCCGTGCCCGGGCCCGTTTGTTACGATCGCCGCGGCGTCATTCCGACGGTGACCGACGCCAATGTCATTCTCGGATTTATCAATCCCATCGCGCTGGCCGGCGGCGGGCTACCGGTCCGGCGCGAGCTGGCGGTCGCCGCGCTGCAGACGCATATCGCGCGGCCGCTCGGGCTCGGGATCTGCGAGGCCGCCTGGGGCGTGCATCGGCTCGCCAATGCGACGATGGCGCGTGCGCTGCGCGCCGTCTCCACCGAGCGCGGACGCGATCCGCGCGATCTTGTCGTGCTGGCGTTTGGCGGTAACGGACCGGTGCACGCGGCCACACTCGCGCGCTTGCTCGATATCCGCAAAATTCTGGTGCCGCCGCTACCGGGGCTGTTCAGCGCACTGGGCATGCTGTTCCCCGAGATCGAATACCACTACGTGCGCACCTGCAAGCAACGGTTGGACAGCCTCGACATCGCCGCGCTGGAGATGAGCTTCAGCGCGTTGGAAGCCGAGGGCGCCGCAGCGCTGATCAGTGAAGGATACGGCGCGCCTCAACACCGATTCGAGCGGCTCATCGACCTCCGTTACGCCGGCGCGAATTCCGAGCTGACATTGCCCTGCCCCGCCAGCCGCAATCCGGCGCCGATGCTTGGACGATTGTTCGGTGAAGCGCATGAGCGACAATACGGCTACCGCTCCGATGCGGAAACAGTGGAAACAATGAACGTGCGCGTGATCGCTCGCGCCGCCACGGCATCATCTCGGATTCCCGATCGCCTGGTACTCGATCATGGGCGTGCAGGCGTCGACGCCACACGCGCTGCTTACTTCGGCCCCGAATTTGGCTCAATCGAAACTCCGGTGTGCGTCCGCAGTGCGGTCGGTACCCAGTGGCGAACCGGTCCGCTGCTGATCGAGGAATTCGACAGCACGACGGTAGTGCCGCCGGATGGTCGCGCGCGACTCGGCAACTGGGACACCATCGAGATCGAGCTCGAGTGAGGCTATGACTATTGCGGTCGAATCGCCTGCAATGGACGCCTCTGACGCGGCATCGCGTTCGCGCGACCCGTTTGCACTCGAACTGATCAAGAATGCGCTGGTTGCGTTGGCGGACGAAATGGCCCTGACCGTGTACCGGACGGCGCGCTCGTTTGTAGTGAAAGAGGCGCTCGACTTTTCGACCGCGCTGTTCCTTGCCGACGGCCAGCTGATCGCGCAGGGCACGTGCCTGCCGTTTCACCTGGGGGCGATGCCGTTCGCCGTGCGATCCGTCGTTCGCGCCTACAAGGATCGCA
>VBCZ01000119.1:4938-5360 GCA_005889025.1 Betaproteobacteria bacterium | reverse complement strand
GGCGCGAGTTGTATTACCTCTATCGGCGCGATGTCGCACGAACTCACGCCGTAGTACGTTTTCCACCATGAACGCGCGCGACCCCTAGCGCCGCCCTGATGTATTGTGCGGGCCCCACACTACGTGTCGAGGTATGTCCCATCTTCGCCCAACTCGGCAATCCCGTGAGCCGCGCGAACGTCCGCTCCTGACGGAGTATGTCTGGTTCTGACCCGTTCTGCGAAGTCCGCGAATGGCCGCTTTCCACAGCACGACAGGCAGCAATGGGTCGATAGCGCCCACTTCGATTTCTGAAACAGCGGGCAGTCGATCAGCTCTTGGCGTGGTTGGGTCACCAATCTTTGAGCGCCCGCTTTGTAGATTTCTTCACTGCGGTTGCTACGTCGAGGTACGTCTGCTGTGCCTTGACTCCGGTCATTCCC
>VBCZ01000119.1:578-4819 GCA_005889025.1 Betaproteobacteria bacterium | reverse complement strand
ACACGCGCGTTGAGAATGACCGGAGTTAAGCTGAAGCAGACGTTGCTCGACGCCACAAACGCGGCGAGAAGATCTCCAAAGCGGGCCGGCAAAGACTGCCAACACCACTCTGCATGAAATGCTGATCGAACGTCCGTTAGTTGAGGAATTGAATTGGCGCTATCGAGTCAATCGGATATTGGTAGGCAGTTCTACCCTTACCGATGCTGGTCGTGGCTCGATCCCGTGGCCCGTGGTCGCGCGCCATACGCCGGGCCCTGGGAAACAACCCGGCACATTGCGCTCATTCCGGGATGCCCGCCGCGCGCATCGCAGCGATGCACCGTGCTTTGAAGAGCTGGTCCTTGAACGGCACCGACGTGAACCACGAAACCGTGAAGCTCGGTGACGATGCCCGCACACGCCGTGCAACCGCCTTGGCCTCCGCCAGCCTGCCGAGTCCCACGAGACTGAAGAGCGCAGGCCGTTGCGCCTGCGGGTAGTCAGGTCTTTCACGGCTGGCGCGCAGCGCGGCCGCGAGCGCTTCCTCATATTTCTCGGCCCTAAGACACGCGAGGGCAAGGCCGCTCTGCAGGTGTGCCATCTGCGGATCGAGCGGACTTAGGCGCATGGCCCGCCGGAACGTCTCCTCAGCTTCTGCTGGATCGCCGGCAAAAACCCGCACCCAGCCGGCATGATTCAGAACTGCAGGGATATTGGGTGCAAGCTTTAGTGCACGATCAACGGCATCCACCGCATCGTCGTGCGCCGAATCCAGGAAGCACAGCGCCCATCCGGCAGTGGCGAGCGTGACCGGATCATCGTGGTGCGCCGCAAGCGCCTCGCGCGCCATTTGTATCCCTTCTTTGATCTCCGCTTCGGTCGCCTGGCCTCGTGAGGACTTGCGAAGCTGAATCGCCCAGCCATACAAGGCTTTCGCCGCTGAATAGCCACCATCCAGCTCAATGGCCCGACGCAAATCACGCAGCGCCTCGTCGTTGCCTCGCTGGAGTTCATACCGAGGTTGTGCCATGCACGAAGGAAATAATCGTATGCCTGCAGATTGGCGGTGGGCTTTGAGCGTGCTCGTTCGATCTCGGCAAGTCTCAGGCTCGGCTCGACCGCCCCCACCACGTTCTCGGTAATGCGGTCCTGCAAGTCGAAAATGTCATCCAGTGACCCCTCGAACCGATCGGCCCAGATATGCCGTCCGTTCTCCGCGTCAATCAACTGGCCGGTGATCCGCACGCGATTGCCCGCCCTGCGGATGCTGCCCTCGAGGACGTAGCGCACCCCCAGCTCGCGGCCGACCTGCTTGATGTCGACGGCTTTGCCCTTGTAGGTGAAACTCGAATTGCGGGCGATCACGAAGAACGCGCGTACTCGCGAGAGCGCGGTGATGACGTCGTCGACGATGCCGTCGGCGAAGTACTCCTGCTCGGCGTCCCCGCTCAGGTTGGTAAAAGGCAGCACCGCAATCGACGGTTTGTCGGCGTCAATTTGGGCGAACAATGTCTTCAGCGGAGGAAAAGCCTGCGGCAAATCGGGATGGAAGAGCTGGAAAATCGCTTGCCGACGCGTCAGATCTTTAAGGTCGTGCTCGCCCAAGGGCTTCACGGCCGCCCCCAAAGGCAGTCGGTCACGACACAGGTCGTAGGTTGTCTCTGACAGCAGGGTTTGTCCGCCGTGGCCAGCGGCCAGAAGTCGCGCGACGTGGTTGAGTGGCGGTCCGAAATAATCACCTTGTCGCAACTCTGCGGCCCCGCTGTGGAGCGCCATCCTCACGCGGATGTGGTTCGACTCCGGCCAAGCCTCGGCACAAAGCGCAAGTTGGGCGGCAAGCGCAGCATGCACAGCATCCCGCGCGTTGTCGAAGGCCGCGCAAAAGGCATCGCCTCCGGTCTTAAAAACGTGGCCGTGCTGCGCGGTAATGCAATTCCGCAATATATCGTCGTGTCGGGCAAGCGCCTTCCGCATGGCGTCATGGTGCGTTTCCCATAACCGCATGCTGCCCTCGATGTCGGTGAAGAGGAACGTGACTGTGCCAGTCGGCAAAGGTGAGGGGGCGCGATGTTTCGCAGTCATGGGAGAATCCCGAGGGCGTAACCAATTTTGCGGATCGTGAGCCGCTTCCGAAATCGCCGGCAGAAATCCGTCAACGGCCGCTTGCACCGAATTCCGATTTTCTCGAAGAACTCAGCGAATGCCGGCTTGCAAAGTATACCGGCCAGTCGACCAGAAAACCGCCACAGGCAAGTGTGGGTCGATCTTAGCCGAATTGGATAGTCTGACTTCCATAGGAGACGGTCGCGCTTTGGCTTCTGGCGTTCTTGTCGGCTGCTCCGAAACCATACAGTATGGTGCGCGACATAGGAGGAAATCATGAATAATCGAATGATCAGCTGGCCGACTGCGGTTCTCGGCGTATTCATGCTGGCGGGAACGACCGCTGCGGCTGAAATCCAGGTGATAGCTTCGTCCGCGTTCAGGGAGGTCTACCTCGAACTCGTGCCTCAGTTCGAGCAGATGCACAAGCATAAGGTCGTAGCCAGTTTTTCCAGTTCGCCCGACATCATGAAACGGGCGAAGGCGGGCGAAAGCGCCGACCTCTTCATTCTTGCGAGCAGCTCGGTCGACGAGTTGATCAAGCTCGGCAAGGTCGTGCCCAGCAGCCGCGTCGATCTGGCTAAGTCGGGGGTGGGCATAGCGGTGCGCGCCGGCGCGCCAAAGCCCGACATCAGTTCGAGCGACGCGGTGAAGCGAGCGCTGCTTGCGGCAAAATCGATCGGCTATTCCGGCGGAGCGAGCGGCGCCTATATCACCGAACTATTTCAGCGGATGGGGATTGCCGACGAGTTGAAACCGAAGCTCAGGCAGGCTCCGCTGGGCGTACCAGTGGGCGAGTTGATTGCGCGAGGGGAAGTCGAGATCGGTTTCCATCAGATGAGCGAGCTCTTGCCTGTCGCTGGCATCGACATTCTCGGACCGCTGCCGGCGGACATTCAACAATTCACTGTGTTCTCCGCGGGGGTGTCCACTGGGGCGAAGACGCCGGATGCTGCGAAGGAACTGGTCAAGTTCCTGACCGCGCCAGGAGCGACACCGCTGATCAGGAAGAAGGGGATGGAGCCAGCCTAATGCAAGAGACAGCCGGCTCGCGTAGGGCGTAAAGTAGTTTGCCGTTTGCGAACTTCCTCTATTGGCCGATAGTGTCAGTTTCGCAACGTCGCTTGTAAGCCGCTCCCAGCGCAAGCCCGATTTGTCCAGCAGCCGCTATGGGCGAACATGGGGAAACGCTGCTGTCGGCCAACTGCAGTCATTGTGCCGTGCGCTCCATAGCAGCGGTTGATTGATGTTCGTCGGACGACCGGCTGGTCGCCGAGACGGCGGAGCCTCCACGGGGGGCGTAGTATGGCCGGACTTTCATTGTCTCCGGGGTGATTCAGTGATCGACCGGCGCACTTTTGTCGGCGTGCTAGCGGGCGCGCTGCTCACCTTGCCACTTGCCATCGAGGCGCAGCAGGTCGGAAAAGTGCTTCGAATAGGATACCTCGCGCAGAACAGGCTGGGTCGAGGGCCGGAACATCCTTATCGAGATTCGATTCGCAGAAGGCAAGGTCGACCAGTTCCCCGCGCTCATCGCCGAACTGATCCGCCTCAACGTCGATGTCATCGTCACGACGTCGTCTGCAACGACTTGGGCGGCCAAGGACGCCACCAAGTCGATCCCCATCGTTATGGCGGCCAGTGCGAATGCTCTAGGGGAGGGGCTCGTCACCAGCCTCGCGCACCCCGACGGGAATATCACCGGGATGACCTTCCTGGCCGGACCCGAGATTGCCGGCAAACAACTGCAACTACTAAAGGAGGTGGCTCCCACCGCTTCCCGCGTAGCGGTGCTCACGAATCCGACCAATAAATCTCACGCAGCTTTTGCAAGGGAACTGAAGGTCGCAGCCCGATCGCTCGGAGCCCAGCTTCAAGTCTTGGAAGCGCCAAATCCCGATCAGCTCGATAGCGCCTTCGCAGCGATGACGAGAGAGCGTGTCGCAGCGCTCCTCGTCTTGACAGACTCGATGTTTGTTGGCCAGCAACAATGGATCGTGGACCTTGCGGCGAAGAGCAGGCTACCGGCGCTATACAGCCAGAGGGAGTTTGTCGACGCTGGCGGCCTCGCCTCGTATGGGCCGGGTCTCTCGGACATGTTCCGTCGCGCCGCTACCCATGTCGACAAGATCCTGAGGGGCGCCAAGCCCGGCGAC
>VBCZ01000119.1:0-339 GCA_005889025.1 Betaproteobacteria bacterium | reverse complement strand
TAACCTGCGGACGTTTCATCAGCTTTTCATGCTGGTTGGCGTCCCTAATCTTTGAAGGTCTGCTTTGGAGATCGCTCGCCCCGCTTGCGACATCAAGCTACGTCTGCTGCGCCTTGAGACCGGTCATTCCCAGCGTGAATTTTGGAGGGGTGAACGGCTGGAGGTGGCCGATCTCGGCCGGTCAAGGGCAACGACGATCTGACAGTGCCTGCCAGATCAAATCTGCGTCACGACAACTGTCGGTTTCTGTCAATAGCGGGAGCCGCAGCGACACGCTTGGGCCAGGTGAGTCCGGACGCCGCGCAAGAAGTGATCGAGGAAACCACCGCGCAGGCAACT
>VBCZ01000489.1 GCA_005889025.1 Betaproteobacteria bacterium | reverse complement strand
GGTGGCACGACTGTTCGAGGCAGCGCTTCGGCAACGCACGGCCTAGCGACGAAAGACACGCCCTGTCGCAAGCAGGTGGCCGGCGGCGCTCCTGAGCCGGGGGATCGTGCTTGGTATACAAAAGTGTAGGTCTTGTATACCCTACGCACGTTGGGTCCCGGTGCCAAACCGTAATGAACCGTTATAATTTACACGCCCGAAGGTCAACATCGCCGATGAAAATCAAAGCTGGAACCCGCGCGGAAAAACTGCGCGAAGCGATAGAGGAAGGCATCGCGACCGGCGCCTTCGCGCCGGGGATGCACCTCGACGAAACCGAGCTCGCGCAGCGGTTCGGCGTATCGCGCACTCCTCTGCGCGAGGCATTGATCCAGCTCTCATCGATGGGCATTGTCGTGCTACGCCCACGCCGCGGCGCACTCGTCGCCGAGATAACACCGCAACGGCTGCTGGAGATGTTCGAAGTCATGGCCGAGCTCGAAGCGATGTGCGGCCGGCTCGCCGCGCGCCGTATGGCCGCAGCCGATCACGCGGTTCTGATGCGGGCACACAAGGCTTGCGAAGCCGCCTGTCGGGCCGAAGACCCGGACGCTTACTACCACGAAAACGAGCAGTTTCACTATGCCATCTATGCCGGCAGCCACAGCGGCTTTCTCATAGAGCAGACCACGGCGATGCATCGCCGGCTGCGTCCGTATCGCCGTCTTCAGCTGCGAGTCAGGAATCGCCTGGCAACCTCCTTCCGCGAACATGACGGGGTCGTTGAAGCCCTCATCGCGGGCGATGCGGAAGCTGCGTCGGAGCGCCTGCGCCAGCACATCCTCGTGCAGGGCGAACGCTTTACCGATCTCCTGGCGTCCATTGCCAGCCTTCGCGCGAAGAACAACGCCCCTTCCACGGAAACTGCCGCCGCGCCGATCCTTCCCCTCTAAAGGCCCGCGCGGGTGCACAGCGCTCTGCCGCGGCCGTCTCAACCTGGCGGCCTCAACCGTAAGCGCGATCGGAAAACGCCGAGCCTCGCGCGAACGGTTCCGATGCCGCATGCCCGAGCCCCGTGGAAGCTCACCTTCGTCCAGAGTCGTAATTCTTTACAACTGCCGCCTCCGCGAGCAGCCAACCTATTGATCATGATTGGAAAAAAACTACGGCATGAATCATGCGTGCATTTTTGAGGATGGATTCAAGCACGAAAAATTAGTTGACTTCGCGTACAGTGCACAGCATTGTGTATACATCAGGGTAACCTGAGAGTGCTTTGTCGCCCGGCGTTGCTGGTCATCAGAGGGCTGAAGCGCGAAACCAACCGACTACTCGAGTCGATCGCTGCAACGAACGCATCGGGCGGTTGATCAAAAGCCGCTTTTAGGAGGATCAAATCATGTTCACACCTCACGCGCTTCAAAGGCGCTCTTTGGTGACGCTGGCCGCTGCCGCCGCGCTCGCCGGCACGGTCTTGATTGGCGGCGTCGCGCCTGCCGAGGCGAGAGTCATCCGAATCGTCATCGATCAGACGCTCAATCAACCCGCGATCGGCGGCGCGCAGACGGTAGCGTACCAAACGATCAACGGCCGCGCCTTCGGCGAACTCTGCATCTCGGGTTGCCAAGGGGCCGCGAACAACACGATCATCACGGACCTCAACTTCGCACCGCATGTGACGAGCGCGAGTCCGCTGACGCCGGGGGCAACCGTCGTCCAGTACGTGGCCAGCTTCTCGATCGTCAAGCCCACCGACAACAGCAACATCAGCGGCATCCTGTGGCACGACGTGCCGAACCGCGGCGGCCGCATCGTCATCAACATCGCCGAGCGTGGACTGGGCGACGTGGGGTTGAGCAGCGCATGGCAGGGCGATAACGCCGGCGCGACGGGGCCGGGGAGCGCGACGACGGTCCCAAGCTACGCTTCGAGCACGGCTCCGGTCACCACGGGTCTTGCGAACAACGAATGGGTGAAGACTCCGGTCGCGACAGGAACCACCGGGTTGACACTGGCGCGAATCATCAATCGCAGCGGCGTAGCTTCGCAGGCCCTCAACGTCATGGGCAACCCCATTCCGTATCTCCCGGCTTCGCTGGACACGGCAGCCCCGGGTGTAGTCTTGACCACACATACGCACGAAACATTGAACGGGAATATCACGACGGGTGCGACGGTGCCGAGCACCGATTGGGCCTTTGCCCACTGCACGAGCTGGGCGAGCCAGACGCCGCAGGACCTCGACCCGACACATCTCCCGGGCACGTTGCCGGTACACATTTGCCTGAAGAACGGGTTCGATCCCACGCTGCTGTATCAGTTGGTCTATCAAGTCAAGGATCCATACGTACTCGGTGCCGGTACGGCTGCCTTCCGCGATGTCGGCTCGTTCTTCCGCTACGCAGCCGCCGACGACTTCGGAACGGCGAATCCGATCGCGGGTACGACCAGCAAGGAAGTGATCCGCGGCGTCTCGCAGTCCGGAAACTTTACAAGGCACTACATCCATCTGGGCATGAATCAGGACGAAGCGGGCAGAATCGTGCACGACGGCGCATGGCCGATCATTGCAGGCCGTCGCGTTGCCAACAACTCGCGCTGGGGACAGCCGGACGGCGTGCTCGAGCTCTATCAGCAAGGCTCCGAGGGGCCGCAATGGTGGACGCCATGGCCGGACACGGTTCGCGGATTGCCCGCTGGAAGCATTCTCGACCGTTGCAACGCGACGACTCCTAATACGTGCCCGAAGATCATCGAGCATTTCGGCGGCGCGGAAGTCTTCGCGCTCAAGATGACGACCGAATGGGTGGGCACCTCGGCGGACGCCGATATCCCCCTTCCGTCCAATGTGCGGCGCTACTACGTGCCGAGCACGACGCACGGCGGCGGCGGCGGTGGCTTCAACGAGAATACCTCGCCGACCGGAGCGAACTGCCCGGGCAACAACTGGAATGCCGGTCAACCGGCGGCCTTCAGGGCGAATCCGGTGTCGGAGACCGAGCTCACCAACGTCCTCCGCCTCGCCTTGCGTAACTGGGTCATGAACGGAACGCCGCCTCCGCCGAGCCGCTATCCAACGCTCGCCGACGGCACGCTCGTCGATCCGACGCAGGCTGCGATGGGCTTTCCGAGTGGCGTTCCCGGTGTTCCAGCGTCTATCTTCCTGCCTGAGAACTTCGTCAACCCGGTGTTCGACTATGACTGGGGCCCGCTCTTCAACGAATTCGATGCGACGGGCGTCCCAACGAACATTCCCCCGCCGATCAAGAGCGTCATCAAGATGAAGGTGCCGAAGGTCGACGCGGACGGCAACGGGCTGGGCGGCGTTCCCACGGTGCTGCGCGACGCGCCGCTGGGAACCTATCTTGGCTGGAACATCACCACGACGGGCTTCCACGTCGGCCAAGTCTGCAACTATGTCGGCGGCTTGATCCCATTCGCGCACACGAGGGCCGAGCGCTTGGCCAACGGAGATCCGCGTCTGTCGCTGGAGGAGCGCTACGGAAGCCACAACGGATACGTAAGCAAGGTATCGGCCGCCGCGCTGAACGCCTTTTTCCAAGG
>VBCZ01000118.1 GCA_005889025.1 Betaproteobacteria bacterium | reverse complement strand
CCCCGAGCCCGATGCGGCGCCCGAAACGACCGAGCTGCCGAGCGCGAGCGAAATGATGCAGCACACGCTCGAGGCGATGCGCCTTGAGGCAAAGATCGCCAAGGATCTGGACGCTTATCAGAAACGTCCGAAGCGCCGCTTTGTAGGCGCCCGCGCCGCGGAATATCGCTTTGCGCGTTACGTCGAGGATTGGCGGCTCAAGGTCGAGCGCGTCGGCAACAACAATTATCCGGAGGCGGCACGATCGGAAAAGCTCTATGGAAGCCTGCTGCTTACAGTGGGCATCCGCGCCGACGGCAGCGTTGAAACCGTCGTAGTGGACCGCCCGTCGGGCAAGAAGATTCTCGATCTTGCCGCGATCAAGATCGTTGAAATGGGCGGACCGTACAGCCCGTTTCCACCCGACATCAAACGGGATACCGATATCCTGTACATCACGCGAACGTGGACTTTCGTCCCGGGCAATTCCCTGACAAGTCAGTAGCGGCGCGAGCCACCCGGCGAGGGTCCCCGTGCGTAGCACGGGGATCGACGGGGAATTGCGAGTCGCGGCATGAGACCGACAACTCGGGGGTCGATATTTCGCCGCCGGGAGGAGGCCGAGGCGGCAATACCGAGATCGTCTTCGTTCCGTGAAAAGATCATCGAAGCGTGCAAGCCGATTCGCCTATCATGCCCGACCGCTACGCCGTCATCGGCAATCCCGTTGCGCACAGTAAATCGCCTTTGATACACGCCGCGTTCGCGAGAGCGACCGGCCAGGCGATGAGCTACGAGCGCCTGCTTGCGCCGCTCGATGGCTTTGCCGCCGCGGCCAAACGATTTGCGTCCGAGGGAGGCATGGGTCTCAACGTAACCGCGCCCTTCAAGCTCGATGCGTTTGCGCTGGCGACCGAGAAGAGCGCACGCGCTCGATCCGCAGGCGCGTGCAACACTCTGGCTTGGCGCGGCAGCCATTGGTTCGGCGACAATACCGATGGCGCCGGGCTGATCCACGACCTCATGCACAACCTGGGCGTAGCGATCAGTGGACGCGACGTGCTCATTTTCGGCGCGGGCGGCGCGGCGCGCGGCATTCTGGGACCACTACTGGCGGAGACTCCCCGGCGTGTCGTCGTGGTCAATCGCACACAGTCGAAGGCAGATGAACTGGCCGCTCATTTCGCTGCGCACGGAAATATCGCTGCCACACCCACCGGAGCGCTGGGCGGCGGTCGATTCGATATCGTGATCAATGCGACCAGCATCGGCCTGCAGGACACCGATGGCGCAGGCGTGTGGGCCGCCGGCGTGTTTGCGCCGGGCGCGCTGGCTTACGACTTGGTCTACGCGGATGCGCCGACACCTTTCGCGCGCTGGGCGAGCGCCAACGGCGCCGCGCGTACCGCCGACGGACTGGGCATGCTCATCGAGCAGGCGGCCGAAAGCTTTCTCCTGTGGCGCGGCGTTCGCCCCGATTCGAGGCCGCTTTTCCCACTGTTGCGGCCGGTCTAGGACGTGCGCAGGGCGGTGCGATGGCTGCTAGGGTCGATGCTCATCGCGATCGGCGCGCTCGCCTTGCTGCAGCTTTGGTACGCGGCGCATATCTGGTGGTGGCGCGACCATCCACCGCAGCAAACAGCGTTCATGAGCGTGCGCTTGGCCGAGCTTCGCGCCATTCGTCCCGATGCGAGAATCCAGTACGTGTGGGTTCCCTACCAGCGCATTTCGGTGAACCTCAAGCAGGCGATGATTGCCGCCGAGGATGCCAAATTTGTCGAGCACGAGGGCTTCGACTGGGACGGCATGCAGCTCGCAATGGACAAAAACCTGCGCAAGGGCCGTGTGGTCGCCGGGGGATCCACGATATCGCAACAACTCGCCAAGAACCTGTTTCTTTCAGGAGAGCGCAGCTACCTGCGCAAGGCCGAAGAAGCACTGATCACGGTGATGCTCGAGAATATCCTCGACAAACAGCGCATTTTCGAGATCTACCTCAATGTGATCGAATGGGGGAGCGGAGTCTTCGGATCCGAGGCGGCAGCGAGACGCTATTTCGGCACCAACGCCGCGAGTCTTACCCCGGTACAGGCGGCACGGCTTGCCGCCATGGCGCCCAATCCGCGCCACTACGAGAAAAACCCTGGCTCCAAGGCGCTGGCGCGCAAAACCGCGATCATCCTGGCACGCATGCCGGCCGCGGAGTTGCCTTAGCTCCGGAGGTCGGGCACGATTCGATCGTCTCGGGAACGTACATCTGCACACGGGTGCAGAAAGCGGCGAGCGATCGCGCGAAACACGTACAGCGCGCTCTCGCTCGTCCTGCGGAAGGACAAGATGCTGTTCAATTCGATCAGCGTTCAATCGTCGTCGTTTTTTTGCGTTGCCCCGTCCTCGGCAGCGTGTATCGCAGCGAGCGACCGAGCGCCTTTGCCCCGGTTATCCTTCTTGATTCGGCGCCAATCAGGCGGCGGCCGCACTAGACTTCGATTTGCCGCGTACCGGAGCGCGCAGCCGTGGAATAAAGCGCTTATCCGGATGTTTACTCAGGCGCCAAGCGTCTGGATCTGACTGTTCCAATAACCATGGAGGTCGCAATGAGAGTCAGCAACTGCATCGCCACGCTGGTCGCGGGCATCGCCATCGCCGGGACTGCGCTTGCGCAGGATGCCCCGGCCAAGAAAACCGGCGGCATAATGACCAACAACGCCGGAATGACGGTGTACACATTCGACAAGGATGCAGGCGGCAAGAGCGCCTGCAATGGTCCGTGCGCGACTAATTGGCCGCCGCTGACGGCGGGCGCCGATTCCAAGGCTTCCGGTGACTGGACGGTCATCACCCGCGACGACGGCAGCAAGCAGTGGGCGTACAAGGGCAAGCCTTTGTACCTGTGGTCGAAGGATCAGAAGGCAGGCGATATGACAGGCGACGGGTTCAACGGCGTCTGGCACGTCGTCAAGGACTGACCGCAAATTTAGAGTCGATGCCAAGCGGGCAAGGATGCACTTGCCCGCTTGCCCGCCGTGTCCCCCACCCTGCCCAACCCCGATCTTGTCGCCGCGCTGCCGCGGCTGCGGCGGTACGCACGCGTGCTTACCGGCGATGTCAATCGCGCCGACGATCTGGTGCAGGACACGCTCGCCCGCGCTTGGGAGAAACGCAGCCTCTGGCAGGCAGGAAGCGATTTGCGCGCGTGGCTGTTTACGATCATGCACAACGTTCACGTGAATCAGTACGCGATCCGCAAGCGCCGCCAGGCGGAAAGCTCGCTCGACGGCGATGAAGAAACGCCCGGCGGCTGGCAGATCGCCGTGCGGGCAACGCAATCCGATCGTGTTGAGCTTGCCGAAGTGCTTGTGCAGATCGGCCGCCTTCCCGTGGAGCAGCGCGAAGTGCTGATCCTCGCCGCAGTCGAAGAGCTTCGCTACGAGGAGATCGCGCGCGTCCAGGGCGTGCCGATCGGCACGGTGATGTCACGCCTCAACCGCGCCCGGGAAAAGCTCCGCCGCATGTCGGCGGATGTCCAGGCGCCGCTTAAGGTCGTCAAATGAGCGTGCCTGTTTCCGACGACGATCTCAACGCCTACGTCGACGGGCAACTGCCGCCGGAGCGCGCCGCGCGCGTTGCAGCCGTTGTCGAGGGCGATCCCGCGTTCGCAGCGCGAGCCGCGGCGATCCGAGCGCATAACGCGCAGCTGCGCAATGCGCTCGATCCCTGGCTTTCGGAACCGTTGCCGCGCGAGCTTATCGGCGCGGCGACGTCGTCGAAGTCGCACCGCCGTGGCCTCGGGCGCCGTCTGTTGCCGGTGCTGGCAACCGCGGCGTCACTCTGCATCGGCGTCGCCATTGGCTGGCTGGTGCGCGGCGAGGTATTGCAACAGGCCGGCACGCCGGTGACTTTTCAGCGCCAGGCTGCGCTCACGCACGCGCTCTACGCCACGGATGCCAATCGCCCAGTAGAGATCTGGGCCAACGAGGAAGAACGACTGGTGCGCTGGCTTTCCAAGCGCCTGTCCTTCCAGCTGCACGCGCCCAGCTTGAACGACGTCGGATTCGCCCTGGTCGGCGGGCGGCTCGTCGCCGGCAACGAAAAGCCCGGCGCGCTGTTCATGTACGAAAATGCCGACAAGCAGCGCATCTCGCTCTTCGTGCGCAAGGATGGCGAACATTCGCGCGAAACCGGATTTCGTTACGCGCTGGAAGACGGCGTAGGCGTTTTCTATTGGATCGACGACAATTGCGGCTATGCGCTTTCGGGCAATCTCGATCGAACGCAGCTCCTTTCGATCGCCCATCTCGTCTACGGCCGGCTCGCCGCGCTCGAGTCAAGCCCTTCGAAGCAATAATGCCGTAGCGCGCATCGCCGCGTGCATACATCGAGTGTCGGGAACCGACGCTGATTCGCGGACGCTCGACGCCGGCTCACACTGCTCGCCGGGTCCGGCCTGTAGGGCCGAATTCATTCGGCCGTCGACAGTTCTTTTTGCACTGCGTGCGAATGAATTCGCACCTACAGCGCCACTTCCTTTTGTCGCAATCGAAGGTGAACGATCGCGTGTCGGTGACCGACGCTGGTTCGCGGACGCTCGACCCCCCGCGCGCTTCGCGGGTAGGTCCCCTTTCACTGCTCGCTTGCTCTCTTTCTGCTCACAGCGTCACTACTCCGCGCGGCGTGCGCAGCATCGCCGCAAGCCGCGGCGTCTTGTTGTAGGTGACCGGCAAAGTCCCAGTTAGTCCGAGCGCCGCGAGCGGTGCGCGGATCGACGCGGGTTCGGGGTGCGCACCCGCTAGCGCCGCGATCCGAATTTCGCTGTCGGGAAGCGAGTCCGCGGGATGAAGCGCGTCCGCCCACTCAATGAGCGTGGGAAGCAGGCCTTCGCCAGGCAAACGGCCGTCCCGTGGAATGGTGATGCGCCACCTGTACGTGCCTCGCGACATCGGATAGACGCCGGCGTCGTAGCCCGCGTGCGCGCGAGCGCTTTCGATGTCGTCGCACTGCACGACCCAGTGAATCAGTCGCGGCCCCTGCGCCAGAAGCTTGTGCATACTTGGACGGTCGAGATCGAACCAGCGCGGACGCTCGGGCTTGACCGCTTCCGGATCGACCGCGATGACCTCCAGATAGCTGCGCGGCCCAAGCCCGAGAACGCTGTTGTGCGTGCCCATGGCGGCGTGCTTGCCGCCGCGCTGCGGACGCACGCCTAAACGCGATTCGACGTAGTCCTCGCCGAGCTCGAGCACGTCGGCTGCAACGACCAGATGATCCAGCGTTACGCGCGCGATTGCGTTCAAGCTCCGGGCTGCTCGACGCTGGCGAAATCCACTTCCACCTTGGCGCCGTTCGGATCGAAAAAAAACACCTGCCATACGCCAGAATCGACCTGGCGCCGGCACGTGTGCTCGACATTGTGCGCCTTCAGCGCCGCGAGCGTACCTGCGAGATCGTCGCCGCTGAATGCAATGTGGTCGATGACGCCTGGCTTGAGGTCGGGCTTCGGACGTCCGCCGACGATATGCAGAAT
>VBCZ01000114.1 GCA_005889025.1 Betaproteobacteria bacterium | reverse complement strand
ACCAGAACCAGCGTTCGGCGGGAAAATCGGACGTCATGTAAATGTCGGCAATCAGGAAGCGATCGCGGAAAATCTGTCCCTCGCTTTCCAGGCCGAGCATGCCGCGGATCGGGCTTCTCGCGCCATCGGCGACGATCAGCCAATCCGCGTGCAGCGTGTATTCTCCGCCCGGAGCCGCAACCGAGATCGCGACCCGGTCCGCTTGCTCGGCGACGCCGACGACCCGGTTCTGCCAGCGCAATTCGGCCTGCGGCAGTTCGCCCAATCGCTCGACCAGGAACTGCTCCACCCAGTACTGCTGCAGGTTGATGAATGCAGGGCGGCGGTGGCCCGGCTCGGGCATGAGGTTGAACTCGAACACCTGCTCATCGCGAAAAAACACCCGCCCGACATTCCAGCTGACGCCCTTGGCGACGAGCCGGTCGGCGCACCCCAGGCGGTCGAGAATCTCCAGCGCCCGCTTCGCCCAGCAGATCGCGCGCGAACCGACGCTCACGGTGTTGTCGTCGTCGAGCACCAGAACGTCGATGCCTCGCTGCGCCAGGTCGATCGCCGCGGTCAGGCCGATCGGACCGGCTCCGGCGACGATCACAGGCCAATGACGCGACGGGCTCGACGCATCCGGCGCGTGCGTCGGAGCATAGATCGGGTTGGTGTAGGTCTTCAAGCGGGTCGAGGCACGCCAACGCGGAGCGGTTCATCGTTCGTGCTCGTGGTTCGACAAGCTCACCAGTCCCACCACGAACGGCTTCAGGTTCCAATCGTCCTGAGCCCGTCGAAGGACCTGAGCCCGTCGAAGGACGAACGTTGATGCGTTATCCCTCCAACGACTCCCACATTTCCTTGTCGCGCTGTGCGGTCCAGATGCGCGGATCGCGATATTTCGTCGCTTCGTCGTACGCGCGCGTCACGTCGAACGGCAGACAGTGGTCGAAGATGACCCAGTGCCCGAATTTCGGCTTGAGCAAATCGTACGTTTCCTTGTATACCGTCCGCAGATCCTTCCCTGCCGCCGCGCCGCGCTTGACCGCGCCGAACATCTCGCTCACGAACGCGCGCGTTCCATCCAGGCCGGCTTTCACCTCGGCGGACGTCTGCAACGTCGCCCCGCGGCCGGGAACGAGCTTCGCGGGCTGGAGCGCCGCGACCGCATCCAGCGTCGCAGGCCAGTCGGTGAGATAAGCATCGCCGGTGTACGGTGTCGCGTCGAACTCGACGAGATCGCCCGAGAAAAGGATCTTTTCCTGCGGCAGCCACACCACCGTATCGCCCTTGGTGTGTCCGCGGCCGAGCTGCATGAGGTCGACCTGCAACTTGCCCATCCACAGCGTCATATGCTTCTCGAAGACGAGCGTCGGCCACGTCAAGCCCGGCACGGACTCGACCGCGCGAAAAAGCCTGGGAAAGCGCTCGATCTCGCTTTTCATGTCCGCTTCGCCGCGCTCGACGATAAGGTCGTAGGTATCACGGCTGGCGATGATGTGCTCGGCCCGGTACCCCGAGGCCCCCAGCACGCGCACCGCGTGATAATGCGACAGCACGACGTACTTGATCGGCTTGTCGGTGACGCTTCGAATACGGCGGATGACGTCCTGCGCCATCACCGGCGTCGCCTGCGTGTCGATCACCATCACGGCGTCGTCGCCGACGACGATACCCGTATTCGGGTCGCCCTCGGCGGTGTAGGCGTACGCGTGATCGGAAAGCTTGTCGAAGCTGATCTTTTTTTCTTCCAGATCGGCTTGCGACGCAAATTTCTTTTCGCTCATGTCGAGAGTCCTCGAATGTGGATGCTTTACCCGGAATACAGTCCGTGCATGCGCGCATGCAGCCGGGCGAGTCCGAGCAGGGCGTCGAGCTGCGGTGTCGGCTCGCCGACCCGCTCTCCGATCTCGCGCGCGGCGGAGAGAAGGACGTCGATCTCGACCGGCTTGCCGGCCTCGACGTCCTGCAACATCGATGTCTTGAACGCGCCGAGCTTGCGCGTGACGGCATTGCGCTCTTCGGCGCTTTGGCCGATCGGGCAGCCGATGCGCGCGCCGATGGCAGCCGCCTCGCGCATCACCGACTTGCAAAACTCATTGACCAGCGGATCGTCGAGCACGCGATCGCTCGTGGCGCCCGTGATGGCCGAAACCGGATTCATGGTCATGTTGCCCCACAGCTTGTACCAGATGTCTGCCTGGATGCAACGCGAGAGCTCGACGTCGAAACCGCTGGCTCGCAGCAGCGCAGCAAGGGAATCGACGCGCTCCGATGCCCCTCCTCGGGGCTCGCCGAGGATCAGGCGCCTGCCCACGCTGTGCAGCGTCAATCCGGGCTCGGGCGACGAGCACGCCGCGTGAACGACGCATCCAACGACGTGCTGCGCCGGAATCGCCGCCGCGATGCGCCCGCCCGGATCGATCGATTCGAGCCGCGTGCCTTGCCAGCGGCCACCGAAATCCTGAAAGAACCACCAGGGAATGCCGTTCATCGCGGTGACGACGATGGTTTCGGGCTTGAGCAGCGGCCCGATCGCCTCGGCGACGCTGCCGAGCGCGGGCCCTTTCACCGCGACCACCACGACGTCCTGCGGTCCCGCGGTTGCGGGGTGCTCGGCCACCAGCGCCGGCACGATGGTCAGCTTGTCTGCGCTTTGCAGGCGCCAGCCATGCTTGAGCAGCGCTTCCGCCGTCGCGCCACGAGCGACCGCGGTCACGTTGGAGCCGTGCTCGGCGAGCCGCGTGCCGATGAAGCCGCCGATTGCGCCGACCCCGAAGATGCAGATTTTCATTCCCGGTCTGTTTTGCTGCTGAAGCATGTCATGTCATTCCGAGCAAATTGCGACTCGCGACGCTCGGCATGACAGGACCCTGCCAAGGCTAATGCTTGTACGAAGGATCGGCGCGATCGATCATGCGCACCAGCGCGTCGAACACGTCGCGGCCGGCGCCGAACGCATCGCTGAACTGCAGCGAGTCGCGCGTGGATTTGCGCTGGATCTCCTCCGAGATCTCGATCACCGGTCCCATCGCGGTCGAGGCAAGCTGTATCTCGCAGGCGCGGTTGAGCAGCCACAGGATGGCGAAGGTGCGATGCATGCTGTCGCCCCAGGCAAGCAAGCCATGGTTGCGCAGGATCACCGCCGGCTTCTCGCCGATGGCGCGTATCAGGCGCGGGCCTTCGTCGGCGTGCACGGTGATGCCCTCGAAATCGTGGTACGCCAGTTTGTCGTGGAGTTGCGCGGCGTAGAAGTTGCTCATCGACAAGCCGCCCTCCAGGCACGCGACCGCCATGCCCGCGGTCGTATGCGTGTGCATGACGCAATGCGCGCCGGCGATGTTGTCGTGGATGGCCGCATGGATCGTGAATCCGGCGGGATTCACCGGCCATGCCGATTCGCCGATGATGTTGCCGTTGAGATCGATCTTGACCAGGTTCGACGCGCACACTTCGCTGTAGTGCAGGCCGAAGGGATTGATCAGGAAGTGCTTGTCCGGGCCGGGCAGTCGCAGCGTGATGTGGTTGTAGATGAGCTCGGTCCATCCGAGGTGCGCAAAGATCCGGTAGCACGCGGCGAGCTCGACTCGCGCTTGCCACTCCTCCGCGCTGAATGCCGAGGCGCCGGCGTCGCCAACCTGCGTCCGCCGCAACGACGGGACTGCGGGATTGTTCGTCGATGCAGCCATAGTTTCGTTCACGCCTTGGGCCGCTTGTCGACAACGCGCCGTGCCTTGCCGGTCGATCGCTCGATGGCGCCGCTTTGCACCACCCGCACTTCCGCGGTAACGCCGATCGTGTTCTTGATCCAGTGTGCGAGCTTGGCGCCGGCGGCGTCGCCTTCGGCCGAAGTGGCGGCCGCCGCGCATTCGACCAGGATCGTCAACTCGTCGAGACTCTTCGGGCGTGTGATCTCGAGCTGGTAGTGAGGGGCCAATGCGATGTCCCTCAATATCAATTCCTCGACCTGCGTCGGGAAGACATTCACGCCGCGAATGATGAGCATGTCGTCGGAACGCCCGGTGATTTTTTCCATGCGCCGCATCGACCGTGCGGTGGGCGGAAGCAGGCGTGTGAGGTCGCGCGTCCGGTAGCGAATCATCGGCAGCGCTTCCTTGGTCAGCGTCGTGAACACCAGCTCGCCTTTTTCTCCTTCGGGCAGCACTTCTCCCGTCCGCGGGTCGACGATCTCCGGATAGAAATGGTCCTCCCAGATGGTGAGGCCGTCCTTGGTCTCGACGCATTCCTGCGCAACGCCGGGCCCGATGATTTCGGAGAGCCCGTAGATGTCGATGGCGTCCATATCGAGCTTCGACTCGATCGCCTCGCGCATGGCGGGAGTCCATGGCTCCGCGCCGAAGATGCCGATCTTGAGCGAGGTCTTTTTCGCGTCAATGCCCTGCCGCTCCATCTCCTCGACGATGGCGAGCATGTACGACGGCGTGACCATGATGATGTCGGGCTTGAAGTCGGCGATGAGCTGGACCTGTCGCTCGGTCATGCCGCCCGACATCGGAATCACCGTGCAGCCCAGCTTTTCCGCGCCGTAATGCGCGCCCAAGCCGCCGGTGAACAGTCCGTAGCCATACGCGACGTGGACGATATCACCGGGGCGGCCGCCCGCTGCGCGGATCGAGCGCGCCATGACCGTCGCCCACGTTTCGATGTCGTTGCGCGTGTAACCGACAACGGTGGGCCTGCCGGTCGTGCCGGACGACGCGTGAATGCGAACGACCTGCTCGCGCGGCACCGCGAACATGCTGAAAGGATAGTGATCGCGAAGGTCGGTTTTGGAGGTGAAAGGAAATTTTCGCAGATCGGCCAGGGTGCGCAGATCGTCAGGGTTCACGCCGGCCGAGTCAAACGCGGCACGGTAGTGCGCGACGCAGTCGTAGGCGCGGCGCAAGGTCGATCGCATGCGCTCGAGCTGCAACGCCTGGAGCTCGTCACGGCTCGCCGTTTCGATCGGCTCCAGATCCGCAGGCGCCGGCTGCTTCATGGGGGTGATCTGACTAGCTCCCTGCTGAATCGACGATGTGGCCCTTGATGCGATACGACCTGCCGCGAAACAGGGCTACGCTCTCGCCGCACTGGTTCTTCACCTCGATGTCGTAAACGCCGGTTCGCCCGCTCGAGCTCCGCTCGCGTCCGACGGCGGTAAGGACGTCGCCTTCGCGCGCGGGCGCCAGGAAGTCGATGCTGCATCCCGATGCGACGGTGGTCAGATTGTAGCTGTTACAGGCGAACGCAAACGCGCTGTCGGCGAGCGTGAAGATGAACCCGCCGTGACAGATCGCGTGACCGTTGAGCATGTCCGGGCGCACGGTCATCGTCAGCTCGGCGCGCCCCGGCCCCACACATGCGACTTGCATGCCCATCGCCTGCGATGCGCGATCGAGCGAGAACATGCGCTCGGCCACGCGCTCGGCCAGCGCTTGCGCTTCCGCGTCGCTTAGCGGGGCGTGGTGCTCTGCCATGAAGTCTATTTTCCCGTAAAGCGCGCCGGCCGCTTGGCGGCAAATGCGGCCACTCCTTCGCGATAGTCCTCGCTGCGGCCCAGCTCCCGCTGAACGTCGCACTCCAGCGCGAGTTGCTCCTCGAGCACGTTGCCGGCGGAGCCGTACATCGCCTGCTTGGTTGCTGCCAAGCCTCGCGTCGGCGCGGCGGCGAAATGATGCAGCATCGCCTCGATGCTCGCTGCGAGGTCGGCATCGTCGACGCACTTCCAGATCAGGCCCCACGCTGCGGCCTGCTCGGCGGATAGCTTGTCGCCCAGCATCGCGAGGCCCATCGCCCTTGCTGTTCCAACCAGTCGCGGCAGGAAAAACGTGCCGCCGGAATCGGGGATCAATCCGATCTTGGAAAACGCCTGGATAAAGCTGGCCGACTTCGCGGCGATCACGATATCGCAGGCCAGCGCGATATTGGCGCCGGCGCCGGCAGCTACGCCGTTCACCGCACATACGACCGGCAGCGGGAGCGCGCGCAGCGCGAGCACCAGCGGCCGATAATTGCGCTCGATCGACGCCCCCAGGTCGACCGGCTCCGCGCCTGGCGCAACGGCGCGGTCGGCGAGGTCCTGTCCCGCGCAAAAGCCGCGCCCGGCGCCGGTGAGCAGCAGGACGCGTGTCGCGCTGTCCGTCTTCACCTGCGCCAGCGCGGCGCGGAGCTCCGCGTGCATGGCATCGTTGAAGCTGTTCAGCCGATCGGGCCGATTGAGCGTGATCCTGGCGATGCCGCCGCTGCTGCTAAAGAGGATATTTTCGTACGTCATGATTCACTTTCGGATGCCGGTCACACGTGCATCCGATGCTGCACCACCCGGAAACGATTGGCGACGAACGCCGCGTCGGTGAGCGCCGAATTGGCTGCGGGGTTGGCGCCCGTCCCATGAAAGTCGGAAAACGCGGCGGACTGGTTGACGAACACCCCGCCGGTCAGGTTGATCGACAACGCGACGCCGGAATCCTCGGCGGCAGCAATGGCCTCATCGATCACTTTCTGATCGGTCGAATACACCGACAGCGTGAGCGCGCCGTGGCACGTCACCGCGCGACGCGCGATGTCCAGACTTTGTGCCGTCGAATCGGTCGCGATCATGAACGCGATCGGCCCAAACCATTCCTTGAGGTATTTGGCGTCGTCCGTCGAATCGAGCTTGACGATGAGCGGGGTACGCACCCGCGCCAGCGGATACTGCGGATGGGCGATCGACTGGCTGTCGAGCACGATGGGGCCCAGCGCGCGCGCCGCATCGATGCGTTGCGCGACACCGTCGTTGACCACGGCGCCTAGAATCTCGACGGCGCGCGCCGGATCGCCGACGAGCTTCTGCACGCTCTCAGCGATCGCCTGAGCGACTTGATCGAAGGACAGATGGCCCTCGGCGCTTTCGATGCCATCGCGCGGAACGTAGATGTTCTGCGGCGCGGTGCACATTTGTCCGGTGTACAGCGCCAGCGAAAAGGCAACGTTTCTCGCCACCGCCTTGATGTCGCTGACGGAGTCGATGACGATCTGGTTGACGCCGGCTTTTTCGGTATACACCTGCGCCTGGCGCGCGTTCTTTTCCAGCCATTCGCCGTTGGCCGTGCTGCCGGTGAAATCGATAATGCGTATCTCCGGACGCAAGGCCAGCTTTTGCGCGGTGTCGTCGCCGGCGTCGTGGGCGACCATGGTCACGACATTGGGGTCGAAGCCGGCCTCGGTGAGGACACTGCGCGCAACCTGCACGGTGATCGCCAGCGGCAGGATGGCGTTGGGATGCGGCTTGACGACGACCGCGTTACCGGTGGCGAGGCTCGCGAAGAATCCCGGATAGGCGTTCCACGTCGGAAAGGTGTTGCAGCCGACGACCAGAGCAACGCCGCGCGGAACGATGCGATAGTGCTTTTCCATTTTCAGCGGCTCGTTCTTGCCCTGCGGCTTTTCCCAGTACGCCTTGGCGGGAACGCGCGCAAGCTGGTCCCAAGCGTAGGCGATGGCTTCGAGCCCCCGATCCTGCGCATGCGGGCATCCGGCCTGGAACGACATCACGAACGCCTGCCCGGTCGTGTGCATCACCGCGTGCGCAATTTCGAAGCTGCGCTTGTTGATGCGCGTCAGGATTTCCAGCGAGACGCCGACCCACGCCTCGGCTCCGGCCTTGCGCCACTGCACCTCCGCCTTCTCGACTGCCGCGAACAAGGTGTCGAGATCGACCTTGGGGTA
>VBCZ01000117.1 GCA_005889025.1 Betaproteobacteria bacterium | reverse complement strand
CGAATAGTTCATCCGTATCGCCAAGCCGCGCAACAACGCAGATGAGGCCATTGCGGCGAAACCCGGATGGGACGGGGCCTCATTTGCCAACTGCGGGGCGATCTGCTGTGTCGCGCCTGCCAATGGGGCCTACCATTGGCTTCGCGTCGCTTCGTGCATCTCATCCCGGCGAGCCTCCGTCGCGACCACGCGGGACTCATTCAGAAGTTCCTTAGCGCGCCGCCACGTCAAAGGGGGCCGTTGGCGCACGGCCCTGATCGCGGCGCAGACGGCGGCGGCGGATCTCGCTTGCCATCGGCCTCGTTCTAGGCGCGCTGTTCAAGACGTTCCGCTCACGCCTGCGGACAGTCGACCTGAGCTGGGATATCATCCCCGCCTCGGACGACATCCGGTTGGAAACCCATGAAGACGCTCAAAGCCAAGACGCTGCTGATCACCGGCGCATCGCGCGGCATCGGCCGCGAGATCGCGCTGCGCGCGGCGAGGGACGGGGCCAATGTCGGGGTCGCCGCCAAGACGGCCGATCCGCATCCGAAGCTCGCGGGGACGATCCACAGCGTGGCCGCGGAGATCGAGGCGGCCGGCGGCAAGGCACTCCCGATCCAGCTCGACGTGCGCGACGACGCCGCCATCGCGCACGCCTTCGCGCTCACGGCAAAGACGTTCGGCGGGCTCGATATCCTGGTGAACAACGCCAGCGCCATCAGCCTTACGCCGACACTCGCCACACCCGCCAAGCGCTTCGACCTCATGCTCGGCGTGAACGCGCGCGCGACTTTCCTGTGCTCGCAGGCCGCCATCGGCTTGCTCAAGAAGTCCTCCAATCCCCACATCCTTACGCTGTCGCCGCCGCTCAACATGGACGCCAAGTGGTTCGCAGGCCACGTCGCCTATACGATGTCCAAGTACGGCATGAGCATGTGCACGCTGGGGATGTCGGAGGAATTCAAGGGCGACGGCATCGCAGTGAATTCACTCTGGCCGCGCACGACTATCGCGACTGCGGCGGTCGAAGTGCATTTTCCCGATGCGATCCTGAAGGCGAGCAGGCACGCCGCAATCATGGCCGATGCCGCGCACGTGATCCTCACCAGCGAGGCCAGGTCCAACACCGGGAATTTCTACATCGACGAGGAAGTGTTGAAGCACGCCGGCGAGAAGGACTTCTCGCGCTACGCGGTCACGCCGGGTGTGCCGCTGTTCCAGGATTTGTTCGTGGAATGAATGACTTCATCCCCATCTGAGCGACCACCGGAAGGTTCGTGAGCCTGCAGGGCTGCGTGCACAGGGCATCGCAAAAACGCACGCTGGAGCGCTTGGTCAAACGTCAAAAGGCGTGGCGCTGGTGTGGAGGGGAAACGCGCTCCGGCGCGCCGTCACGTCAAGGGGCTGGCTTGGGCGGCAGCACGCCGGTAAGCGCGGAGAGCAGCTCCAGCGGCACCGGAAAAACGATGGTCGAGCTCTTGTCGCCGGCGATGTTGCCGAGCGTCTGGAGGTAGCGCAGCTGCATCGCCTGCGGCTCCTTGGCGAGCATCTGCGCGGCGCGCGATTGCGCGAATCATCGATTCGTTAAGGTCGACCTGCTTGATCTCCACGGTGGTCACCTTGATGCCCCAGGCATCGGTCTGCGTGTCGAGGACCCGCTGGATGTCGAGGTTGAGCTTCTCGCGTTCGGACAGCAGCTCGTCTAGGGCGTGCTTGCCCAGGATGGCGCGCAGCGTCGTTTGCGCCAGGTAGCTGGTGGCGGCTAGAAACTTCTCGACCTGGATTACCGACTTGGCGGGATCGACAACGCGAAAATAGATCACGGCATCGACCTTGACCGACACGTTGTCGCGGGTGATCACGTCCTGCGGCGGCACGTCCATGACGATGGTGCGCAGGTCGACGCGCACCATCTGCTGCACGCCGGGGATGATCAGGATCAGACCCGGCCCCTTGACCTTCCAGAAGCGGCCCAGCATGAAGACCACGGCACGCTGATATTCGCGCAGGACGCGAAACGAGCCGACCAATAGCAGAAAGACGATCAGAACGATGCCGCCGAAACCTATGCCGAAAACCATCGAATTCTCCCTTAATCTTTAGCCATGGCCGCTCACGCGGCGTCCAACGGCGCCACGGTCAGGATGAGCCCGTTGCGCGCGGTGACGCGGATGGCTTGCCCGCGCTTGAGCGGCTCGGCGCTTTGCACCCGCCACTGCTCGCTGTGTACGCGGGCCCAACCTTCGGTATCGACGTCATCGAGCACGATGCCGACGCTGCCGATCAGTTCCTCGCTGCCGGTGACGATCGGGCGCCTCCGGGCCTTTACGGCGACGCTTGCCACCAGGATCACAAAAACCGCCGTGAATAGCGCCAGTGCCGCGATCAGCCAGAGAGAGACGCCGAAGCCCGGCGCATCGGTGTCGATGAGCATGAGCACTCCGATGGCAAAGGCGATGATGCCGCCGACGCCAAGCGACCCGTAGCTCGGCATGAATGCCTCGGCGACGAAGAAGCCCAAGCCCAGCGCGACCAGCGCGAGCCCGGCATAGTTGACCGGAAGCATGTGCAGCGCGAACAGTCCAAGCAGCAGCGCAATCGCGCCCACGACGCCGGGCAGCACGAAGCCGGGGTTGGAGAACTCGAAGAACAGGCCGTAGACACCGAGCATCATGAGAATGAGCGCGATGCTCGGGTTGGTGATCACTGCCAGAAACCGGCTTTTCCAGTCAGGCTCCTCGATTGAGACTGCCGCCCCGCCGGTCTGCAGCGTTCGTTCGCCGCCGGCGGTCGAGAGTTTTCGTCCATCGAGCTTGGCGACGAGGTCGGCGACGTCGCGCGCGGTGAGATCGATGACGTGTTGCTCAAGAGCCTCGTCGGCGGAGAGGCTCACCGCTTCGCGCACCGCGCGTTCGGCCCAATCCTGATTGCGCCCGCGCAGCTGCGCGAAGCCCCGAATATAGGCCGCGGCGTCGTGGACCTGCTTTCGTGTCAGCGCATCTCCCGCAGCGGGGCCTTCGTCCGGCGACTTGGTCTTGTCGGGAGACGCGGGTGTCGAAGGCGGCGACAGGCCGGGTGCGCCTATTTGCACCGGCGTCGCCGCGCCGAGATTGGTTCCGGGTGCCATCGCCGCGATGTGGCTCGCATAAAGGATATAGGTGCCCGCGCTGGCAGCACGGGCGCCGCTCGGCGCTACGAACGCGGCAACGGGCACGCTCGAGGCGAGGATCGCCTTGATGATTTCGCGCATCGAGGTGTCGAGCCCGCCAGGCGTGTCGATTTCCAGCACCACGAGTTGCGCGCCTTCCTTGTCGGCGCGCGCGATGCCGCGTGTCACGAAGTCCGCGGTTGCGGGTCCGATCGCGCCGGTAAGCGGCAGCACGACGACCGTGGGCGGCGCAGCCCACATCCCGCCTGCAGCAAGCGCAAGCGCCGCGACCATCAGCACCTTGGACCACAGCACCATCTTCACGCGAAATACCCTGCGGAATCTGGCAGAAAATCATTATTGCAGAAAACCAGAGTACCGGCACGTTGCCGCGGCTTAAAGCGTGAAGAACCGCTGTGCGCTCCGCTTGAACCTGCGGCGGCAGCAATGGAACTCCTACGGCAGCGGTCGGATGACCAGCACCGCAATCGCGATCGCGACCAACACAGCAAGCACCGCTAGCCACCGGTTGTGCGCCCGCTGCGCTGCGGCAAGCTCGAGCAGGCTCTCGTCGGGTGGCGGCTGGGGCGCGGTCAGCTTGTTGTAGATCAGACGCGGCAGAAGCGGCAAGGTGCTGACGAGAAACGGCGCTTCATCACGCAGCCGCCGCTCGATCGCGCTCCATCCGAGCTGATCGCGCATCCAGCGCTCGAGAAAGGGTTTTGCCGTGACCCACAGGTCGAGATCGGGGTCGAGCTGGCGTCCCAGTCCTTCGACATTGAGCAGCGTCTTTTGCAGCAGCACGAGTTGCGGCTGAATCTCGACATTGAAACGCCGCGATGCCTTGAAAAGCTGCACCAGGACTTTTCCCAGCGAGATCTCCTTCAGCGGCCTGTCGAATATCGGTTCGCACACGGCGCGGATTTCGCTCTCGAGCGCGTCGACGCGCGTGTCGGCAGGCACCCAGCCGGACTCGATGTGAGTTGTGGCGACCCGGCGATAGTCCCGGCGGAAGAACGCCAGGAAATTCTGCGCGAGATAGCCTTTGTCTCGCTCGGAGAGCGTACCCATGATGCCGAAGTCCAGAGCGATGTATTTGCCTCTGTTGGCGGCGTCGGTCGCGACGAAGATATTGCCGGGATGCATGTCGGCGTGAAAAAATCCGTCGCGAAACACCTGAGTGAAAAATATCTCGACTCCCGCGCGCGCAAGCCGCGGAAGATCGATTCCCTGCTCGATCAGCGCCTCGCGCTGGCTGATCGGCGTACCCAGCATGCGCTCCATCACCATCACCTCGCTGGTGCACCAGTCCCAGTAGACCTCGGGGACAAGCAACAGGGGCGAGTACAGAAAATTCCTGCGAAGCTGCGAGCAGTTGGCGGCTTCGCGCGCGAGATCGAGCTCGTCGTGGATCGTGCGCTCGAACTCGGCGACGACCTCGCGCGGTTTCAGCCGCTTGCCGTCGGACCACAGCTTCTCGACGAGCATGGCGCCGACCTGCATGAGAGCCAGGTCCTTGACGATGGTCTCGATGATGTTCGGCCGCAATATCTTCACCGCCGCGGGCGTGCCATCAGGCAACTCCGCCAGGTGCGCTTGCGCTGGGAACGCGCTCGAAAGCGCGGAAAACGCTGTCTACCGGCCGCCCGTACACGCGGCCAATCGTTGCAACGACTTCGTCAGTCGGAAAAGGCGGAACGCGATCCTGCAGCATGGCGAGCTCGTCGGCGATATCCGTGGGCAGGAGATCGCGCCGGGTCGACAATGCCTGACCGAACTTGACGAATATCGGTCCGAGCTCCTGCAGCGCGACGCGCAGCCGCACTGCGCGAGGCGACGACAAGGTGCGCCAGAAGGTGAGCGTGTGAGCCGCGGGCCGCAGCCAGCGAAAGCGCTCGTGGCCAAGTAAAAACTCATCGAGCCCGTGCTTTAGCGCAACGTGCAGGATTTTGGCGAATCGCAGCAGGCGCATGGCCGCGATTGTACGGGATGCCGCCACGCCCCGGATGCTGCGGCCCCGCGGTCACACACCCCGTAACGGGTACAGCGCGAGAGTTCATTTGCGCCAGTGTTAATGACCGAGGTGCAACGGCGGCAAGACTCAGCTCGGCAACGCTGCCTCGACGGATCTGACCGCCGTTTGCGTTCGCCGGCGCTGAAGCAGGACGATCACCGTCAATACGAGCAGCGCAGGCATGATCATCCACTCCTGCGACGGGCGCTGCGCCTCGGTTTCGATGCCGGTCACCGCGTAGCCTTGCTCGAACCCTGCTTTTTCGGACTTGCTGTGCAAGCCCACCGCGGCAACTTGAACGCCCGTGGGCAGACTCATCAGGGTGAGCCCGGTTTTTGCGAGGCGCTGTGCCGCGGAGCCCTCGTCGCCCAACGGCAGCAGCACGGTCTTTTTGACTTCCCTGCCTTCGATCGTGGTTCCCTCGATGCGCAGACGTAAGCCCGAGTTGGGCGGCGCGTCGTGCACCATCTCCATCAGCTGCTGCGGTGGCGACACATCGTAGCGGGGGAACGCGAAGTCCATCCAGAAATCCGGTCGCAGCAGCGTGAAAGTCACGAGCAGCATGGCAAGAGACTCGTACCAGCGGCTGCGCGTCAAAAACCACCCCTGCGTGGCGGCCGCGAACACCAGCATCGCGACGATAGCGGTTGCTATGGTCAGCACGAGGTGGGCAAATGAATGCACGCCGATCAGCAGCAGCTCGGTGTTGAAAATGAACATGAACGGGAGAATGCCGGTGCGAATGCTGTACCAGAACGCAGTAAACCCGGTGCGAAGGTAGTCGCCGCGCGAGATTGCCGCCGCGGCAAATGCAGCGAGTCCGACCGGCGGCGTGACGTCCGCCATGAGACCGAAATAGAACACGAACATGTGCACGGCGACCAGGGGAACGACCAGTCCCGATTGCGCCCCCAGCTCGACGACGACGGGCGCCATCAGCGTCGACACGACAATGTAGCTCGCGGTTGTGGGCATGCCCATGCCCAGGATGAGACAGATCACCGCGACGAGGAAGAGCATGAAGATCATATTGCCTGCGGATACCGTTTCCACCAGATCGGTCATCACCAGCCCGAATCCGGTGATCGACACGGTCCCGACGACGATGCCCGCTGCCGCGGTCGCGATGGCGATGCCGATCATATTGCGTGCGCCGGTTACGAGCCCATCGAGCAAGTCGCTCCAGCCGACGCGAAATCGGGCAAGCGGGGCGGATTGCCCTCGGAACATCGCGATCAGCGGCTTCTGGGTCAGAAGGATCGCGATCAGCAATGCCGTCGCGTAAAAGGCGGACAGGCCCGGCGACAGATGCTCGATCATCAGCACCCAGATCAGCAGCACGACCGGCAGCAGGTAGTGCAGGCCGGCAAGTACCGTTTCCTTGAGCGGGGGCAGCTCGATGACATCCGCGTTGGGATCGTCGACGATGAGATCGGGCTCCGCAGCGACGATGCGGAGCAAACCGAGATAAACGACCACGATCGCCGCGAGCACGATCCAGATCGCGGCTTGCGGAAACAATTCCTTGATCCACCCCAACCCGAAGTACAGGACGTTGGCGAGGATCACCAGCGCGCAAAGCGTCATGAGTATCCCCGCCAGCCGTCCGAGCGCCGATGTCCCGGCGCGCCGGGGCAGCCCCTTGATGCCCGCCTTGCACGCCTCGAGGTGCACGATATAGAACAGCGCGATATACGAGATCGTCGCCGGCAACGCGGCGTTCTTGCAGATCTCGGCGTAGGAGACGCCGACGTATTCCGCCATCAGGAAGGCCGCCGCGCCCATCACGGGCGGCATGATCTGGCCATCGACACCGGCCGCGGTTTCGATCGCGCCCGCTTTTTCCGCGGTATAGCCGACGCGCTTCATCAGGGGAATGGTGAACGTGCCGCAGGTGACGACGTTGGCGACCGACGAGCCGGAGATCATTCCCATCATCCCCGACGAAACGACCGCGGCTTTGGCCGGTCCCCCGCGCATGTGGCCGAGAAACGCAAACGCAACCTTGATGAAATAGTTCCCGGCTCCCGCCTTTTCCAGGAGCGACCCGAACAGCACGAACAGGAAGATATAGCTCGCCGACACGCCAACGGCGACGCCAAAGACGCCCTCGGTCGAGAGCCAGTAATGCGACACCGCCTTGGAAATCGAGATGCCTTTGTGCTGAATGACGTCGGGCATCCACGGACCGGCAAACGCGTAGAAAAGCATCAGCGCCGCAATAATGGCGAGCGGCGGACCGACCACGCGCCGCGTCGCCTCCACAAGTAGGATCATGCCGGCGACCGCGGTGGCGAAGTCCACCGGCGTCGGCTGCCCGGGGCGCGTCGAAAGATCGCGATAGAAGATGAATAGATACGCGCCGCAGAATGCGGCAGCGCCAGCGAGCAGCCAGTCGGGCAGCGGCACGCGGTCGCGCGGCGACGATTTCGCGAACGGGTAGGCGAGGTACGCAAGAAAAAGCGCGAGCCCGAGGTGCAGAGACCGCATCTCGGTGTCGTTGAGAATAAAGGTGTTGAACGTGAACGGCAGCGGTGATGCGTACCACAATTGCAACAGCGACCAGATGAGGCATGTCGACGCCAGGATCGCCCGCGCCGCTCCGGTGGGCTTGCGCCCGCCGAGATCGGCTGCTTGCACGAGCTCCCTGACGTCGACTTCCTGCGTCATTTGATCGAGAGCATCCTTATCGTCGGCCGGCTCATTTTGGTGACTAAAGCCGCGGCCCAGTCGTCTCCACCAGGATCAACTTGGATCCCGGGCCTCGCGTTCGCTCCGGATGACGCGGCTGTCTCCAATCGCTACGACGCTTCGCATCCGGCTCTTGGACATCCGCATCACTTCATCCAGCCCTTTTCCCGGTAGTAGCGGGCGGCGCCTTCGTGCAGCGGCGCCGACAGGCCGTCCTGAATCATCGTCTTGGGATCGAGATTGGCGAACGCCGGATGCAGTTTCTTGAACTCGTCGAAGTTGTCGAACGTCGCCTTGGTGACGACGTAGACGACATCGGCAGGCACCTTGCTCGAAGTCACCATCGTGGCGAGCACGCCGTAGGTCTTGGTCGGCTCGGGATTGTTGGCATACATGCCTCCGGGAATCGTGGCATAACCGTAATAGGGACTCTTCTTCACGAGCTCATCGATCGCGGGTCCGGTGAGCGAAATGAGCTTGGCGCCGCAAGCGGTCGTCGGATCCTGGATGTTCGCCGACGGATGACCCACGCCATAGAAGAATCCGTCGATCTTGTTGTCGCACAGCGCAGGGCCGTGCTCGTCGGCCTTCAGCTCGGACGCGAGCGCGAAATCCGAGAGCTTCATGTTCATCGCGGCGAGTAGCTCCTCCATTGCCGAGCGCGTGCCGGATCCCGGGTTGCCGACGTTGAAGCGCTTGCCCTTGAAGTCCGCGAAGGTCTTGATCCCCGCTTCCTTGCGCGCGACCACCGTGAAAGGCTCGGGATGCACGGAAAACACCGCGCGCAGGTCGCCGTACGGTTCCTTGAAGGGGGCGGTTCCCTTGTAGGCCTGATACTGGACGTCGGACTGGGACATGCCGAAATCGAGCTCGCCGGCCTTGATGGTGTTGACGTTATAGACCGAGCCACCTGTCGACTCGACCGAGCAGCGAATGCCATGCTTGGCCCGGTCCTTGTTGACCAGGCGGCAGATGGCGCCGCCCACGGCATAGTAGACGCCGGTCACGCCGCCGGTGCCGATGGTCACGAATTTCTGCTGCGCCAAGGCGGCGGAGGGAAGCGCCGAGGCGCATGCGAGAGCGAGGATGCTTGCGATGGAACAAAATGACTGCGATGAGACGAGATGGGTGGTTCTTGGCATGGTGCAGGTCCTCCTTGAGGTCAGAACAGTTGGGTAAAACGGCTCGATGGTTTGTTGCAGGCATGGCGTGCTTTTGTGCGACCGGCGCTGCCCGAGCGCAATTTGATACGTTGTGCTCATCGGGCATGCTCCGTCGCACGCGGTTGCCTCACCGATGCAAGCGCGGCATCGACCGCCGCGGCCAGGCGGTCAACGATCATATCGACCTCGCTCGTAGTCGCGATGAACGGAGGCGCGATAAGCACATGATCTCCGTTTCGACCATCGATCGTGCCGCCCATTGGATAAACCATCAATCCGCGCGCCATCGCTTCCGCCTTGATCCTTGCATGCAGCCGTAGCGCCGGGTCGAAAGGGCGCCGGGTGCCACGGTCTTCGACCAGCTCGAGCGCCATGAGCAATCCCCGGCCGCGAATGTCGCCGACATTCGGGTGTGCGCCCAGCGCCGCGTCCAGTCGCGCTCTGAGACGCGAACCGAGGTCGCGCACTCGAGCGAGCAGGCCGTCGCGCTGGATCACCTTTTGCACCGCGAGCGCAGCGGCACACGCCACCGGGTGGCCGATATACGTATGCCCGTGCTGAAAGAAACCGCTGCCCGATGCGATGGCATCGACGATTCTTTTCTGTACCAGGACCGCGCCTATCGGTTGGTAGCCGCCGCCGAGACCCTTGGCGATCGCCATCAGGTCGGGGACAACCGCTTCCTGCTCGACGGCGTGCAAGCTTCCGGTGCGGCCCATGCCGCACATGACTTCGTCGGCGATGAGCAGAATGCCATGTTTGTCGCAGATGTCGCGTATGCGCCGAAAATAGCCGGGGACCGGAGGCAATGCGCCCGCGGTGGCGCCCCCGACGGTCTCGGCGCAGAAGCCGATAATCCTGTCGGCACCGATGCCCGCAATCGTGTCGTCGAGCTCCTGCGCCAATCGCGCTCCATAGGCCTCCGCAGATTCTTCGGGGCGGCGATCGCGATATTCGTAGCAGGGCGCGACATGCGTGACGTCGATGAGCAGCGGAGCGAATTGCCGGCGCCGCCATTCGTTGCCGCCGATGGCGAGGGCACCCAGCGTGTTGCCGTGGTAACTCTGGCGGCGTGCGATGAAATGACCGCGCTGCGGCTGCCCGATTTCCACGAAGTATTGCCGCGCGAGCTTGAGCGCCGCCTCGATCGCTTCCGATCCGCCGGAGACCAGATAGGCGTGCGACACGCCCTCGGGCGCGTGCGCGATCAGATGATCCGCCAGCTCCTCGGCGACCTGGGTCGAGAAAAAGCTGGTGTGCGCATAGGCGATCTTGTCTATCTGTTCGTGCATCGCCTGTGTGACGTCGGGATGGCCGTGACCGAGGCACGAAACAGCGGCGCCGCCGGAGGCGTCCAGGTATCGCTTGCCGGCGGCGTCTTCGATCCAGGCGCCATGACCGGCGACGGCCAGAGGAAGCTTGGCTCGCAGCTGACGATGCAGAATGCGGCTCATTCGAAGTCTCCCGGTCGCTGAGTATCTTTAGGCGCGCTCTTCATCTGGCGGACGTTACACAACCCGGCCTTAAAAACCAAGTG
>VBCZ01000116.1 GCA_005889025.1 Betaproteobacteria bacterium | reverse complement strand
CCACCAGCGGCAAACCGGATTCGACACAGGTCGGGATTTCCAGCGCCAGCGCGCTGCGCTCGGGGCTGGTAACCGCGAGCGCGCGCAGCTTGCCCGCGCGGATATGTTGCATCACCGGCAGCGCGTCGGAGAACACGATCTGGACGTGCCCGGCCAGCAGATCATTCACCGACAGAATCCCGCCCTTGTAGGGAACGTGCACGATATCGACGTGTGCCAGACTCTTGAACATCTCGCCGCTCAGGTGGGCGACGCTGCCCGAGCCGCCCGAGCCAAAATTGAGCTTGCCGGGATTCGCACGCGCATAGGCCATGAGCTCGCCCAGCGTCTTGGCAGGCGTGTTGGGGTTGACGACGAGGATGTTGGGACCGCTCGCAATCAGCGACACCGGCACAAAGTCGCGCTCGACGTCATAAGGCACCTTGGAAAGAATCGGATTCACCACCGTCGGGCCGAGGTTGCCTATGACGAAGCTGTAGCCGTCGGGTGCCTGGTGCGCCGCGTACTCCATGCCGATCGAGCCTGCGGCGCCTGCCTTGTTCTCGACCAGGACCGGCTGACCCCAAAGCTCGGAGAGCTTCTGCCCAAGGATTCGCGCCATCAGGTCGGAGCTGCCGGCAGGAGGATAGGTTACGATCAGCCTCACCGGCTTCGATGGGTAGGTCTGCGCGAGCACCGCGCTACCCGGCAATGCCGCGACTAGTCCGAATACAAAGACGAGGGGTCTGACGATACGCATGCATACCTCCTTGCATTCCGGCCTCGAGCCGATGCCTGACTGCGAAGGAATGTTACTCGAATTGGTGCCGGGGGCCGTGCGCAATGAATTGTCCTAACCGACATTTGAGCCGGCTAGCCAGTATCAGAACGTAGTTGGGAAAGATGCGGTGGTGACGGTGACTAGGAGCGCGTGTCCGCGCTCGCCGCGGAGCTCGTGCAGCTGAAGCTCGAGGTCATCGCGACCTTGGGTGCTGTCGCAGGCGTGGGAATGAACGATCCGGCGAACATGTACTGGCAACGCTCGCGACGCGAAACCCTGCTTCGGGCAGCGGAATGTCTAGGCTGAAACGGTGTCACGATCACGACAACAAGAACAGGACAGTTCCGGGAGAAACACATGACTGTACGACATTTCGCACGCGCGGCCATGGCCACCGTGCTTGCGCTGACGCTGACCGGCATCGCACGCGCCCAGGACACGAAGCTCGTGGTAATGGTGTTCCAAGGCATGCAGAACCTGCCGCTTTTCGCCGCGCAGTCGAATGGCCTTTTCGCCAAGCGCGGGCTAGCGATCGACATCCAGATTGCGCCGAGTTCGGAGGAGATGCGCGCCGGCCTTGCCGATGGGCGCTGGCAGATCATCCACACGGCGGTGGACAACGGACTGGCAATGGCGGATGTCGGCAAGGCAGACATCGTCATCGTTAGTGGCGGCGATAACAGCTTCAATCGCGTCATCGTACAGCCGGACATCAATACCTTCGCCGACTTACGCGGCAAGACCGTGATCGTGGACGCGCTCGACACCGCCTATGCGTTCCAACTCTACGAGATTCTCAAACGGAACGGGCTCAACAAGGGCGACTACAACGTAAAGAGCATGGGCGCGACGTTTAAGCGTCTTGCCAATCTCGAACAAGACAAGGACAGCAAGGCCTCCATGCTCAATCCGCCCTTCTCGCTGCGCGCGGTAAAGAGCGGCATGAAGGAAATGGGTACCGTCGCGAAGGTGCTAGGTGCTTATCAGGCGACAGGTATAGTCGTCCTGCGCCCCTGGGCGCAGGCCAATTCCGACGTTCTGGTGAAATACATACAAGCTTACATCGAAGGCCTGCGCTGGTCACTCGATCCCAAGAATAAGAACGAAGCCATCAAATTGCTCGCCGATGGATTGAAACTGCCGCAGGACATCGCCAGCGCAACCTATGCGATTGCGGTCGATCCGGCCGAAGGCTTGGCCAGGGATGCGAAGTTCGACATGGAAGGGTTCACGAACGTGCTCAAGCTTCGCACCGACTGGACTGGCGTCGCGCCCGGCGCCCCGGAGAAATACCTTGATCTGTCCTACTACCAGAAGGCGCTTGCTGGTCTTTGACCGGGGTTGTTACGGCAACTTGCCATCCGTCTTCGCGGCGGGTGGCGCCAGCCTCGCTGATGCATATGGCTAGGTCGGCATCGGATGCCAGGCGAATTCTCAAGAGTGAGAAGCCGGCCGACCTTTCGATCGAAGAGCCCACCAAGTTCGAGCTCGTCATCAATCTCAAGACCGCCGCGGCACTTTGCCTCGTGATCCCGCAGTCGCTGCTGCAGCGGGCGGACGAGCACGTCACGCCGTCGATCACTCTCTTTTTACGACAGATTGGGATAGATCGAGTGTCCGCTATCAGGAAAGTTGAACGGAAGGTCAGGGTCGACTCCGCCGTTCGCAAATGTCTCAGTGCGGGCCAACAGCGGTCGTAGCGCATTGCGCTCCATAGCGGTCGTCATTTAATGCTTGTCGGCCAACACCGGATGGTCGCCGAAGCGGGCGAAGCCTCCTTGGAGGCGTAGAATCGCTGGACTTTTATTGGTCAACAAAGGGATTCGGTGATGGATCGGCGAATGTTCATTGGCAGCGTTGCCGGTGGATTCCTCGCCGCGGCGCTCGTTGCACGCGCTCAGCAGCAGGGCAAAGTCTGGCGCATCGGTTTTTTCTACTTCGGGTCGCGACAGTCTTCGCTGGATACCGGTCGTTACCACGCGTTCGTGCAGGGTATGCGCGAACTCGGTTATGTCGAGGGGAGGAACGTCTCTATCGAGGCGCGCTTTGGGGACGGGAAGATCGACGGTTTACCCGGCCTTGCGGCGGAACTGGTGCGCTCGAATGTTGACGTCATCGTGGCAACGGGAAGCCCGGTGTACGGCGCATTGCGGTTCGCAACCACCTCGATTCCCATCGTCGTCACGGTCACTGCCGATCCGGTGATCGAAGGCTTGGCCGCGAATTTGGCGCGGCCGGGTGGAAACTTCACCGGCCTCACCGACACTGCCGCCGATCTCGGCGCGAAGCAGCTCGAGTTGCTCAAGGCCGCCGTGCCTCAATTGTCCCGGCTGGGTGTGTTGCTGAATCCGAATAACGTGACGCATCCAACCCAAATGAAGCGGGTGATGTTGCCCGCTCAGAAGATCGGGGTACAGGTCGTGCTGGCGGAGGCTGGTACGATCGCGGACATCGAGCCCGCCTTCGCCGTGCTTGCGCAGGAGCATGCCAATGCAGTCATCCTGTTCGCCGATTCGTTCTTCCTTCAGCAGCTGCAACAAATCGCGCAGGCCGCGCTGAAGCACCGGATGGTGTCGAGCTACTACATCCACGAGTACGCGAGAGCCGGCGGCCTGATGAGCTATGGACCCGACGTGGTCGACAATTTTCGGCGCGCGGCGACTTACGTCGACAAGATTCTTAAGGGCGCGAAACCGGGTGAGCTGCCGTTCGAGCAACCTGCGAGATATGCGCTTGCCATCAACCTCAAGACGGCCAAGGCACTCGGTCTCACGATCCCGCAGTCGCTGCTGCTGCGCGCGGATGAGGTAATCCAGTGATCGTTCGCCAAGTTTCGATCACTGTGCGGGCAATGCGCGGGCATCTGATTGCTTGACTGCCGAGTAGCTTTGTTCGCTGACCGTCTGCTCTCGGGAGTTGCGACTGTCCAAAGAGGGTCGAATGCGGTCGTTCAACGGAATGCGATTCAAGTGTGAACGGACGAGCGATTGTACGGTCGAGTCCTGGTCTGGACAGACGGATGCGGCCGCAGCGTGCGCTGACCTACCGAGCTTTCGCTGATTGGTCGACAAATCGGACTATCACCGCTGCCCATCTCCGACGAGACTACCGCTGATGCCTCCAACGCTACCCGGACCTGGATCGCGCCGCGATCAGGCGCTCTCGTGCAACATGCGCCTTATTGCCCATCACGAGCTGCAGGGCTTTGGCGGCATCGGTGAGGGCATGGCGATGCAGCTCGCGCGCGACGGCCGCCGCATCTTGTGGCTCGCGCATGAATCCGCGCCCAAGAATTTTACCGGCGTGGACGTGACGGACCCGCGAGCGCCGCGGGTCGTGGTCCAGACCGAGCTCCCACACGCCAAGGTGCGCTCGAATTCGCTCGACATCGTCGGCGATGTTATGGCGGTCGCCTATCAGACACAAAGCACAGGACTGACCCCCGCGGGTTTCGACCTGTTCGACATCGGCGTGCCGGAGCAGCCGAAGCTCATTTCCCATTTCGACGCCTCCGGGCCGCATTCGCGCGGCGTGCACGCGCTGTGGTTTGTCGACGGCGAATTCGTGCATATGGCGAGTGGAGCCGCGGACTTCCAGCCACGGCACCCGAACGACGACCAGTTCTATCGCATTGTCGACGTCCGCAATTTGTCGCGGCCGGTCGAGGTTGGCCGTTGGTGGCTGCCAGGCACGCGCGAAGGCGACAGCGCTCCGCCGCCGCAGCGGCTCGACCCCAGGTTCGATGCCGGCTTTCGCGCGCACAACACCAACGTCTTTCCGCAGCGCCCGGATCGCGCCTATGTCGGCTATATCGACGGCGGTGCGGTGATCCTCGACATCGCCGACAAGGCGCATCCCAAGCTTGTCAGCCGGTGGCAATATTCGCCACCGTTCAATGGATTCACGCACACCGTGTTGCCGCTGTTCGAGCGCAATCTCCTCATCGTCAGCGACGAATGCATCAAGGACGACGGATTCGATTGGCCCAAGCTCGTATGGGTCGTCGATGCGCGGCTGGAGGAGAATCTCGTCCCGATCAGCACTCTGCCTGCGCCGCCGCACGGCGCTTTCGCGCACCGCGGCGGGCGCTTCGGCGCGCACAACCTGCACGAGAATCTGCCGGTGCCTACGTCGTGGCGCTCCGACCAGCTTGTGGTCGGCACGTTTTTCAATGCCGGCGTGCGAGCGTACGATATCAGCAACCCGTACCAGCCGCAGGAAGTTGCCTACTTCGTTCCGGGCGCCCCCGTGCTCTCACGGGCCGGCGCGATACAGCTGAACGACGTCTATGTCGACGATCGGCGCATCGTCTTTACCGTCGATCGTTTTGTCGGCGGACTCTACATCCTCGAGATGACGCTGTGACGTCGGTATCCAACGTTCGCACGTCAACAAACGTCGATCCGCTGGCGAGCCGGCTGCCGGTCACCGTCATCACCGGATTTCTGGGCAGCGGCAAGACGACGCTGCTACAGCGGCTGCTGCGCCATCCGGGGATGGACCGGGCTGCCGTCATTATCAACGAATTCGGAGACGTGGCCCTCGATCACGAGCTGGTCGCTGCGTCCTCGGAGCAGATGACACTGCTCTCGAACGGCTGCCTGTGCTGCACGCTGCGCACCGATCTTCAGGAAACGTTGCGGGAACTCTTCGTCAGGCGGCGCTCCGGCGAAGTCATCGACTTCGACCGCGTGTTCGTGGAAACCACCGGACTCGCCGATCCTATTCCGGTGCTGCACACATTGCAGACCGACGGTTTGCTCGGCGCGCAGTACCGGCTGAACGGTGTGGTGACATTGGTCGACGCAGTTAACGGTATTGGGCAGCTCGATACGATGCCTGAAGCGGCCAAGCAGGCGGCCGTGGCCGATCGCCTCGTCATCACCAAGAGCGACATCGCGGACGACGAAACGGTCGATCGGCTGCAGCAGCGCCTGCACGCGATGAATCCGTTCGCGCTCATGACGACGGCCGTCGGTGGCGAGCTCGATCCCGAACTGTTAGCCAACATCGGTCCGCGAAGCGTGGCCGCACGGTCCGAAGAGCTGGGCCGCTGGTTGAATGCGATTCGGCCGGAATCGCGTCATGCGGAGGAGGGCGGCTCTCTTCGCCAGCGGATCGCGCCGCGGACGGGAGCACATGACGCCGCCATCCATGCTTTCTGTCTGTGGTTCGACAAACCTTTCACCTGGGAGGCGCTGAACGCGGCGCTTCAGGCGCTCACTTCATTGCGCGGGCCGGATCTGCTGCGGGTGAAGGGTATCGTCCACGTGGCGGGCGAACCCGGCCCCGTGGTGCTGCAGGGAGCGCAACACGTCTTTCATCCGCCGGTCACGCTCGAGTGCGGACAGGATACCGATCCCCGATCGCGCATCGTATTCATCGTGCGCAACATTCCGCGTGAATCGATCGAGGCCTTGTTCGCGGCAGTGGGTGCGCTTGGCAATTCAAAGAGGATGTTACCATGGCATCACGCGATCGAGTCGGCGTTATCGGTCTCGGCATCATGGGATCCGCGATGTCAGGAAATCTCATCGACGCCGGATTTAGCGTGCTCGGTTATGACGTGCTGGCAGCGCGCCGCAGTGTGTTGTCGAAGGCAGGCGGTCAAGCGGCGCGCAACGTTCGCGACCTGGCCGCGAGGGCGCCGATCATACTCACATCGTTACCCTCGGCGGAAGCCTTGCACAGTGTCGCCGCCGAGCTTGCGGCTGCCCATCATCGCGACCAGATCGTCATCGAAACCAGCACACTGCCGATCGCGATCAAGGAACACGCGCGGAAGCTCCTGGCGGCCCAGGACATCACGTTGCTCGATTGCCCATTGAGCGGTACGGGAGCGCAGGCCAGGGTCAAGGATCTCGCCGTCTACGCAAGCGGTTCGCGTAGCGCCTATCGCCGTTGCATTCCTGTCTTCGAAGCGTTCGCACGCACGCATCATTTTCTCGGTCCGTTCGGCGCCGGCTCCAAGATGAAGTTCCTCGCGAATCTGCTCGTCGCGATTCACAACGTGTCCGCCGCCGAAGCGATCGTGCTCGGCATGAAAGCCGGGCTCGACCCCGCGACGATGGTGAAGGTGCTTGGCGATGGCGCGGGCGCTTCGCGCATGCTGCAAATTCGCGGCCCGATGATGGCTCGCAACGACTATGCCGATGCAGCGATGAAGGTCGGCGTCTGGCAGAAGGACATGGGAATCATCACCGAGTTCGCGCGGGAGCTCGACTGCCCAACGCCGTTGTTCGCTGCGACGACAGCCATTTACAACGCGGCCATGGCGCTCGGTTTCGCGGAAGCGGACACCGCCTGCGTTTGCGCCGTGCTGGAGAGCTGGGCGACGACGCGCCGGCGTTCTTGATTCTCGCGGCTTAGGCTCGACCGGACAAACAACGTCCGATCACTCGACGATCGCGTCGGGAGCGATCCCCGCGAGCCGAAAGCTCATTCCACCTTCGCACCGGTCTGCTTTACGACGATGGCCCATTTCGCGACCTCC
>VBCZ01000488.1 GCA_005889025.1 Betaproteobacteria bacterium | reverse complement strand
TCTGTTCTGTCCTTCCATCCGCTGACTCTGCGATCCGCCGCCATGCCCCTCCGATGTCCGGCTCTCAGCGCTCGAGTGTCCGCTCGCGTCCGATGACGGCATATGCCGCAGTGCTTCCCGGCCGCCGGGCAGGTGCGAACCTCGCGCAACAGTTGCTCCGATTTTCGCTGTCGATCGCATTCCTGTTCTGTGCCACCGCAGCGGCCCAAAGCGCGCCTTTTCTCCTGCATAGTGAGATCGTCGAACTCGATGGCCACGATCTCCGCGTGGACATCTACGAGCCTATCGCAGAACCATCCGACGGAGTGGCGATCGTCGCCCACGGTTTCACCCGTTCGCGCGAACGGCATCGCGATCTGGGTCAGGCGCTCGCTGCGGCGGGTGTCACTGCCGTTATTCCGGATCTGCCGTACATCCTCAATCACTGGGGCAACGGCGCTGCAATCGAAGAGCTCGCGCACAGGCTCGAGGCAGGTGCACTCGGGGTGCCGCCGACCGAGCGATCGCGGCTGGTATTGATCGGCCGGATGGATCGGTCTCGACCCTGTCGACAGGACGGGCAGTGGAGTTCAGGCCGCTTCGCGGCTGACCGCGCCCGCAGTCGTGCTGCTTGCGGAGCCTTCGGCGTGCAATCTTTTCGGTAGCGGCCGTTCGATCGCGCGCGCGGCTCCAGGCCTGCTGCGTTCCACCGCCCTCCGCGGCGCGTCGCACTGCGATTTCGAAGGTCCCACCAATAAATTCTGCCAGAGAGTCTGCGGCGGCTCATCTTCCGAGATGCAGCTGCGCGCGCGCGAGGCAACAGTCGATGCTGTGATGGAGATGTTGCGCAGTTCCGCCTCGAGACCGACGGACGACGTCCCGGAATCCGCGCACTGACGACATCGGGGATCGCTTGCCATTATCCGGCTGGGCCGCGGCGTCTACGCAACATGCATCGCAATCCCGCGCTATCGAATCGTTGCGCATTCACCGTCGGCAAGCGTTTCCGACATCTGATGGATGGCAGATTCACGTCGCGACAGAGCTTGTGCCCCACAAAGAACAATCTGCGCTGTACTCGCTGCACTTATCGTAGTCGGCAACTTGCACAGCGACAGAGTCACATACAGTCGGGTAATCTAATATAGCCCCTGCCGCGCCATATAACTTTTTGCGACAAGAGCTTGCGAAACCTGGCATAGCCTGTGCTTGAACTGGGACAAGCAGCGACGCCGTCGCCAATGACTCAAGCATCGACCGCCGTTGCTATTACGCACGGGGGTAGATGTTATGAAAAAGCTAGTTTATTTTTGCGCTCTCGCGACGTTGGGATTCTGGCTTTCGGTGCCACCCGCGTCCGCTACGCTGATCCTCACGCTCAGCACGCCCAACGCTGCGTTAAGTTGCTGCACTGGACCGTACGCAACGGTTAGCGTGACTCAGACGAGCAACACCACCGCCGACATCGAGTTCGACTCGCTCACCAATGGAGGATACATCTACCTAATGGGAGACGGCGGAACCGCCGACCTGAGCGTAAATGGTACCTACACGCTGGGTCCCGTTACCGAGACGAACAGTATCGCGGGTTTCACCCCCGACAACTCTCCAGCGAACTCGCCCGGCAACGTCAATGGGCTCGGTTTCTTCAATCTCAGCCTCAACAACTTTGACGGGTTCCACGATACGGCGACCAAGATTACCTTCACGCTGACGAATACGAGCGGTATTCCTTGGTTGACGGACGCAGACGTGCTCGCTCCGAACGGTCACGACGCAGTCGCTGCTGTTCATGCCTTTGCGTGCGTCCAGCCTGGTTGCAGCACCGATTCGGGGGCATTCGTTACTGGATATGCGGGGGGTGGTACGCCCAATGGGCCTCCGCCCGTCGAACGGTCGGTTCCAGAACCGCAAACCTTGGCGCTCCTAGGGCTCGGCTTGGTGAGCCTGATGCTCGTCCGCCGGCAGCGCATGGCCTAAACATCGGGCCACATTTCGGGCGAACACCGGGCATAGGAATTGGGGCGATCGCGGTCGCCCCATTTTTTATTTTTTTGCGGCCACGCCGAGCAGTTTAGGACCGAGGTCCAAATCCAAGCACTGGTAACCGATCCGCCGCGGGCCTTCGAGTCGGTGACTGAACTCAAGCGTCAAATCAATGCCTACGTGGACCACCCATAAGCAGCACCCCGAACCCTTCATGTGGACGGCCATGGCGGAGTCGATACTCGCCAAGCTCGAATGACTTTGCAAAGTTCTTAACGGAACGCAACCAACTACGGAACGTAGCAAGCCCGACAGGTCGAACCCGAACGCGGCGCGCGCCCGACCGACTGGACTGGCTTCTTGTGCCATGCCACCGCGTGCGTGACGGCCCGTCACATCCGCAAACGGAATATTCGCCGATAAGTGCAGCAATATTTCTTCGCACCGCGCCC
>VBCZ01000115.1 GCA_005889025.1 Betaproteobacteria bacterium | reverse complement strand
ATGCTTGCAGGTTCGCTGAAGGCGGACGAGGGATATTTCGAGTTCCAGCCGACTCGCCGGGAAGTGCTCGGCGACGACGTCGTCGTCCGCGGGCGGGAGCGAAGACAAACCCGGAGCTCGATGCAAAGAGTTCCGTTTGCGGTCGACCTCGAGCTGGATTTCGGCGATCGATTCGCCTTCGTCGGCGAAGGCTTCGACACCGGCCTCGCCGGCACGGTGCGCGTGAAGACCACAGACGCGGGCGAGCTTGTGGCTAACGGAACGATCCAGGCCGTGCGCGGCACCTATACCGCTTTCGGTCAGCGTCTCACCATCGAGCGTGGCGAGCTTTACTTCGTCGGGCCCGTCGATAATCCGGGGCTCGATGTATTTGCGCTGCGCAAAAATCTCGCGGTCGAAGCCGGAGTCGAGGTCACCGGCACGGTGCGCGTTCCGCGCGTTCAGCTCACATCGAATCCGCCGGTCCCCGACAACGAAAAGCTCGCGTGGCTGGTGCTCGGTCATGGGCTGGATAACACCACGGGTGCGGAAGCCGCGGCGCTGCAGGCGGCGCTGGGCGCGCTCGCTGGCGTCGGCGGCGCGCCGTTTGGGCAGCGGATCGCGCGCGCATTTGGCGTCGACGACATCAGCTTGCGCGCCTCGGACGCGAATCGAACCGGCACAGCAGGTCAGATGGTCGCGGTCACCAAGCGGCTGACCGACAAGCTGTCGCTGGTCTACGAGCAGGGCTTGTCGGTCGCCAACAACGCGTTGAAGATCGAATACTCGCTATCGCGCAATGTCACTCTCCGCGCGGAAGCGGGCTTCGTCAATGGATTCGGGATCTATTACAGTCGCTCCTTCGACTAAAGCGACGCCGAATTGCATCGCAGGAATCGAACCGGTCGCCATTGGAATGGCGCGCCCGACAGGAGTCGAACCTGTGACCTTTGGCTTCGGAAACCAACACTCTATCCAACTGAGCTACGGGCGCACGCGTGCATTCTACGCGCGGCATCTTGTGCAGTCCATCACAGGCGCGGTGCTCAGTTATAATGCGCGTTTGCTTTTTTGGCGCGCATACAGGGGCACCGCGCCGCGCTTCTCCGACGGAAATCCTCGATGAGCGACGATCACGACACATTCATAAAGACACCGAAGCAGCTCGTGATCGTCGTCATCGCCGCATTCGCCGTGCCGATCGCATTGTTCGCGTTGGTGTCGCAGTTCGTCACCGACATCCGGTCGCCCGCGCCCGATAGTCAGGTGGCGGCGCGCATCAAGCCGTTTGGCGAACTCGTCGTTGCCGATGCGGGCAGGCCTCCGGGAAACTCGAGCGGCGAGCAGGTTTTTCAGGCAGTCTGCAAAACCTGTCACGAGGCAGGCATCGCCGGTGCGCCCAAGGCAGGTGACAGCGCAGCCTGGTCAGCTGCAATAAAAAAAGGATATGCGACGCTGGTACAACACGCGATCAATGGGTTTCAGGAGGGCAGCAAGGTCATGCCGCCGAAGGGCGGCAATCCCGATCTTGCCGACATCGAGGTCGAGCGAGCCGTCGTATACATGGCCAATAAATCGGGCGCTCGCTTCCAAGAGCCCGCGTCACCGGCGCAAGCAGCGGCCGCGGCGGTGACTCCCGCGGCGCCGACTTCCGCCACCAGTCCCCCGCCCGCCGCCGTTGCCGCGGCATCGCAGAGCGCGCCATCGCCGGCTGCGTCCGCGACTGCGTCGAAATCCAATGCTCCGCTCGACGCCAAGTCCGCCGAAGCCCTGATGCAAAAGGACGGCTGCGCGGCGTGCCATGGCATCGATAAGAAGATCGTCGGCCCCGCGTACGCCGAAGTCGCAGCGAAATATAAGGGCGACGCCGGCGCGCTTGCCAGGCTCACTCAAAAAGTAAAGTCCGGAGGCGGCGGCGTTTGGGGTCCGGTTCCCATGCCACCCAACGCGCAGGTGCCCGACGACGACATCAAGGCGTTGGTGAGCTGGATACTCACGCTCAAGAAGTAGCTGCATCTTTCAGCGCGAGAGCATCGCGCGCAGGCTCTTGAGCCTCTCGTTTCCTGCCTCCTTTTCGCGAACGGCATCCTCGGGAGCGAGCGGCAGCTCGGCGTGGCGCAGGTCTTCCTGCGCCAGCTCACCGATGAAGCGCGAGCGAACGCTCTCGCAAAGCTCACGCCCGCGCTTGCGTCATTTGCACCACGTAAGCTCGAGGGTCTGTTGCGCGCGCGTGATGGCGACGTACATCAGGCGGCGCTCCTCGTCGATGTTGCCCCGGGCAATCGCCTCGCGGTGCGGCAGGATGCCTTCCTCCATCCCCACTAGATAAACGTGGCGAAACTCGAGGCCTTTGGCTGCATGTATGGTGGTGAGCCTTACGGCATCGGGCGGCGTATCGTCCCGGCCTTCGAGCATCGTCACCAGCGCGATCATCTGCGTGAGCTCGAGCAGGTTCTTGCCATCGGTCTCGCCTTTTTTCGCGAGCCACGCCACGAAGTCGTTCACGCTTTCCCAGCGCGCCCGCGCCTGCGGCTTGTCGAAGGTATCGAAAAGATACGCCTCGTATCCGATGACGCAGAGCAGTTCGGCCAGCAAACGTCCCGCGGGCTCGCGCTCGGCGCGATAACGCATGCGGTTGATGGTGCTTCCGAATTCGTCCATCGCCTCGCGCGCGCGGATGGGAATCGCCGCGCGCAGCGCGTCCTCGTGTGTCGCGGCGGACAGGCTCACCTTCCGCTCAGCCGCAACGCGGCCCAGCTGTCGAGCGTTTGCGCGCCGACCCCGCGCTTTGGCGTGGTGACTGCGCGCACGAAGGCGGGATCGTCGTCATCGTTGGCGATCAGGCGCAGGTACGCGATCAGGTCCTGGATCTCCGAACGCTCGAACCACGATGCTCCGCCGCTGATGCGACCGGCGTCCATGCCGCCGCCGATGAGATGCGCGACCTTGGCTGTGATCACCCGTGTCTTTCCGCTGCCTGCACCCGCCAGGACGAGCAGCGGCCCGTCGAGGTAGCTCACGGCGGCTTGCTGCGGATCGTTGAGCGGTAGTTTCATCGCGGGCGGGTCGGCGCTGGTAGACTGCGCCGGATTCTAGCAACATCGAACACCTTGACAGCGCGCGTTTCCTCGCCTTAACCCATGAGCCATTTTGTCGTCGGCGACATCCAGGGCTGCTATGCGGAATTCGAGCAGCTGCTCGAGTTGATCGCGTTCGAACCCGCGCGCGATCGCTTATGGCTCGTCGGCGATCTCGTCAATCGCGGTCCCGATTCGCTCGCCGTGCTGCGCAGGGTGAAAGGCTTGGGCAAGGCGGCCGTCACCGTGCTCGGTAACCACGATTTCCACCTGCTCATCGTTGCCGCCGGGCACCGGCTGGCGCATCGTCAAGACACGCTCGCGGCCATTCTGACGGCGCCCGACCGCGACGAATTGCTGGCGTGGCTGCGCGCGCGGCCGCTGGTCGTGCGCGATGGGGAGCTTTTGCTCGTTCATGCCGGACTGCTTCCGTCGTGGACGCCTGCAATTGCAGCGATGCTATCCGGAGAAGTGGAAAAGATGCTCGCATCGGCGGAGCACGACTTGTTCTTGCGCCGGCTCTACGGCGACCAGCCCGCACGCTGGGACGATGCGCTTATGGGCTACGATCGCTTGCGGGTCATCGTCAATGCATGCACGCGGCTGCGCTTCTGCACTGCTGACGACACCATGGATCTATCCGAGAAACGCGGCCCCGCTTTTGCGCCGGCCGGATTTGCCCCATGGTTCGCGCATCCGGAGCGTAAATCGGCTGGCGTCACCGTGTTGTGCGGTCATTGGTCGACGCTCGGCACGCTGACGGCAATGCGAATGGAGGACCAAAGGGTGTTTCAGGTGCCGAGCCGATCACCGATCGCTCCGGCAGACGCTGCCTAACTTCGCGGAGAAGGTAAGGAAGCGGGATTACCATGCTTGCCTCCCGGTCGGCGCGCGATGGCCGATGTCGCGTCGGACGTCACCAGAGAGGTTCGCGAAAGTAATCGAAGTATCGCGCCGCGACCAGATCGCGGTTGATGGCATGGTTCTGTCCGCCGCGCGAGGCGATCTTGAGTGAGCCCAGCAACGACGCGAGCCTGCCGGCGCGCTGCCAATCCCAACCTTGCGCGACCCCGTAGAGCAGACCCGCGCGGTACGCGTCGCCACAGCCGGTCGGATCGACGAGCGCGCTTGGCGGCACAGACGGGATGTCGATGATACGTCCATCGGCATAGATGCGAGAGCCATCTGCGCCCAGCGTGACTATCATCGCCTCGACGCGCGCCGCGATATCTTCGATTTTCAATCCGCAGCGTTCGCCGAGCATCCGCGCTTCATAGTCGTTGACCGTCAAATAGCTCGCGGCGTCGATCATTCCGACAAGCTCTTCCCCCGAGAAAAGCGGAAGTCCCTGCCCCGGATCGAACACAAACGGTATGCCGGCGGCAGCGAATTCCCGCACATGCGAGAGCATCCCGTCGCGCCCGTCGGGAGCAACGATACCGAGCGCGATATCGTCCACGTCTGCGACGTGATTGAGATGAGAATGGTTCATCGCTCCCGGGTGAAAAGCGGTGATCTGGTTGTCGTCGAGATCGGTGATGATGTACGCCTGCGCGGTGTAGGTTCCGGCAACGCAACGCAGAGAGCCGGTGAGGATACCCAGCGTCTCGAGGCGCGCGCGATACTCACTTCCGTCTTCGCCGATCGTCGCCATCACCACGGGATCGCCGCCCAGCGCGCGCAGGTTGTACGCGATATTTCCGGCGCAACCACCCCATTCGCGGCGGAGCTCGCCAATTTGAAAAGCCACCGACAGAACGTGGGTTTGATCCGGCAGGATATGGCGCGAAAACCTGTCGGGAAAGACCATGATGGTGTCGATTGCGATCGACCCGCATATCAGCGTACGCGCAGTTCTCAAACGGGCTCGAGTCCTATGCGGCGCGCAACGCAACGCCTGAGAGTTAATTGCGCGAGCCCGCTTGCAGAGCGCCGCGGCAACCGGCAATTCGTCATGCCTTAAGCGTCGCGGCCGATTTCGCGGACGATGTACTGCTGCCGGCGCGATACCGGCAATGCCTCGTCGACACCTCGAAGCAGGACTTCCCAGTGCGCGTCGCCGTCGGCGCTGACGCGCCGCTCGAAGCCGCGAATCGCCTCGCGCGCGACCAGGCAGTTGCGGTGCACGCGCACGAACCGGGAGCCGAATTCTTCCTCCAGCCGGGTCAACGACTCTTCGAGGAGGAATTCGCGATCCCCGGTTCGGATGGTGATGTACTTCAGCTCCGCCTTGAGATAAACGATTTCCTCGACGGGTACCAGTACGACGCGCGAGCGCTCGGTCACCGACAGAAATCGGCGCGCGGGCGCCGGCAGGCGGTTCAGTTTGGTGTCGGAGAGAGGGCGAAGGCGCGGTACCTTCTGGAGGGCCGCGAGCAAACGCTGTACCCGCACCGGCTTGACGAGGTAATCGATCGCGTGAACCTCGAACGCCGCGATGGCGTGCTCGTGGTATGCCGTGGTGAAAATCAACACCGGCGGCAGCGGAAGTTTCAGGAGATGGCGCGCCAGCTCGATGCCGTCCATGTCCGGCATGTGGATGTCGGTGAGCACCAGATCGGCGGGTGTCCCGCCGAGCAGCGCAAGCGCTTCGCGTCCGCTCGCCGCTTCTCCGACAACGACCAGCGGAAGCGCGCCGGTGCAGTCGTCGAGCAGCTCACGCAATCGCCGGCGGGCAGGAGCTTCGTCATCGACCACGACGATCTTTAGCGGCGCATCACCCATATCGTGCTTGTTTTTTCGTCTGAGTTCGGTATGGCATGCGTATATGCACCTCGTAGGTGTCCTTGTTGACCTTGCTTTCGAGGCTCGCCTCCGTGTCGAAGTGCAGCGCGAGACGTTCGCGGATATTGGAAAGAGCCATCTTGTTCCCGGCGTGGTGATCGCCGCGCATCTGGTACGGGTTGCGCAGGATCGCGTGAACCTCGCCTCGGCGCAGGAAGATATTAATCGCGATCACCCCTCGCGCGCTAGAAGGTTCGATTCCGTGATAGACGGCGTTTTCGAGCAGGGGCTGAAGTACCAGCGGCGGCACCAAGGCATCCTTCGGCATGTTATCGATGTGCCATTCGATCTCCAGCCGCTCGCCGAGCCGCAACATTTCAACGTCGAGATATTGCCTGCACA
>VBCZ01000487.1 GCA_005889025.1 Betaproteobacteria bacterium | reverse complement strand
CCGCTACCTGCACGCCCAGGCGCACGACTTCGCCAATTTCGGCGACGATCCGGTCGATCACCTCGCGGTTGATACCGTAGGCGTCATCGCCCATCAGCGCCTCGCCAGACAGCTTCAGCAAAATGCGTCTGTAGGAAGGTTCGGCTGCTACCGCGGCAACCACGCTTGCCAGCGGTGCGATCGTAGGCGTCGACATGCGAATACCTTGGCGAATGTGCGGTTTTAGACCTTGGCCATCGCCGCAACACTTGCGGCGAAATCATCTTTTTTTCGCTCGATGCCTTCCCCTACGACATAAAGCATGAAGCTCTCCACCTTGGTACCCTTCGACCGCAGGTATTTCTCGACGGTTTGCTCGGTATCCTTCACAAAAGGCTGTCCGTGCAAGGTGACTTCGCCGAGGAACTTGGCGATGCGCCCTTCGACCATCTTGGCGACGATTTCGGCGGACTTGCCCGATTCGGTCGCCTGCGCGAAATAGATGGCGCGCTCCTTTTCGATGAGCTCTGCGGGAACCTGGTCGCGGGATACGCACACCGGCCTCACGGCTCCCGGCGCGGCAGAGGCGGCAACGTGCATCGCCAGATCCTTCCCGACCTGATCGTCGCCGCCCTGGTACGCCACAGTGACGCCGATGCGTCCCCCGCCATGCAGATATTGCGCGAGCTTGTCGGCTGTGTCGACGCGCACGAATCGCCGCACGGAGACATTCTCACCAAGCTTTTGCACCAGCGCCTGGCGTGCCTGCTCGACGCTGCCGCCGTTCGCCGACAACGCAGAAAGCGCCGCGATGTCCGCCGGATCTTTGTCGACGATGAGCCCGGCCAGCGTTTTCGCGAACGCCACGAAGTCCTGGTTGCGCGCGACAAAGTCCGTCTCGCAATTCACCTCGACCATGGCCCCTGTCTTGGCGTCGGGCGACATAGCAGCTCCGATGACGCCTTCGGCGGCGATCCGGTCGGCGGCCTTGGTCGCCTTGGCTCCACCCTTGATGCGCAGCAGCTCCTCGGCTTTGGCCATATCGCCGTGCGTCTCGGTCAACGCCTTCTTGCACTCCATCATGCCGATGCCGGTCCGGGCGCGCAGCTCCATCACCTTGCTTGCGGCAATTTCCCCCATGCTTCGCCACTCCACGTTTTGTTCCGCCTCTGTCCGGCGCTTGTTGCACGCGTCATCGGCAGATAAAAAAAGGGGGCCGCAGCCCCGGTTTTGCGTCTTACACCGCCGCTTCGTCCCCGGATACTTCGACAAACTCCTCGGTCGGCACAATTTCCTGGATGACCTGGCTCTTGCCTTCGAGAATGGCATCGGCCACGCCACGCGCGTAAAGGCGAATAGCCCGGCTCGAATCGTCGTTGCCGGGGATGACATAGGCGATGCCGTCGGGCGAATGATTCGTATCCACCACGCCGACGATCGGAATCGAAAGCTTGTTCGCCTCCGTCACCGCGATTTTCTGATAACCGACATCGATGACGAACAGCGCATCCGGCAACGCGTTCATCTCCTTGATCCCGCCGAGACTGCGATTGAGCTTTTCCATTTCGCGCTGCAGCGTCAGCGCTTCGCGCTTGCTCATCTTTTCGAGAGTTCCGTCCTGCGCCATCGCCTCCAGGTCCTTGAGGCGCTTGATCGATGCCTTGACGGTCTTGAAGTTGGTGAGCATTCCGCCGAGCCAGCGGTGGTCGACGAAGGGCATTCCGGCGCGCTGCGCTTCCTCGGCGATGATTTCGCGCGCCTGGCGCTTGGTGCCCACGAAGAGTACGGTTCCACGATTGCCGGCCAACTGGCGGATATACTTCATCGCGTCCTGGTACATCGCCATCGTCTTCTCGAGATTGACGATGTGGATCTTGTTGCGCTGGCCGAAGATGAAATCTGCCATCTTCGGATTCCAGTAACGGGTCTGGTGACCGAAGTGGACACCGGCCTCCAGCATTTGACGCATCGTGACCGACATTACTATGCTCCTGTACCAGGGTTGGGCCTCGATCCGCCACCGGACCTTGATGCGCATGCTTCATGCGCTTTCGGGCACCCTGAACGTGCGGATATGCGAATTGCCTGGGGTGGCCGGGACCGCTTTCCATCGATGCCAATCCAAGCTAACGTTCGATTTTAGCACACTTTTCGACCGATCTTCCAGCGCCAACGCGCATCTTTCCGACGCATCCTTCCCGGCCATTTTTCAGTGAGCTCCTGGACCGATTTCCTCGCAAGCCGCGGCGCCATTTTTGACGCCGAAGCGGTAAGCCGATTTGGCGCGCCTGCAGAGGAGCTCGCCTTTGCCGAAAGCGGAGCGATCGTGTGCGATCTCTCGCCGCTGGCTGTATTGCGCGTGGCCGGGGCGGACGCCGAGGGCTTTCTCCAGGGGCAATTGACCAACGATGTGACCGCGCTGGCGGCCGATCACACTCAATATTCCGCGTGGTGCTCGGCGAAAGGCCGCATGCTCGCGAATTTCCTGGTGGCGCGCACGGACGAGAACGCGTTCGACCTCTATCTGCCCCACTCCCTGATCGGATCGATCGCCAAGCGGCTCGCGATGTTTCTCCTCCGCGCAAAAGTGTCGATCGCCGACACAAGCGCTGAATCGGTGCGCATCGGCGTCGCGGGGCCGGCTGCGGCGGATACGCTGCGTTCCATTGCATCGGCCATTCCTCCGCCACATTCAGGTGTTCGCGTTGGCGGAGGTCTGCTGATCGCGCTGCCCGCCGGGCGCTTCTTCGTTCGCATCGATCCGGGCCACGCCGCGGAGCTTTGGGAAAAATTGCAGCACACGGCGCGCGCTGCCGGCTTCCCGGTGTGGCAATGGTCGACCATCCGCGCCGGCGTGCCCGTGGTCACGCCCGCGACTTCGGACCAGTTCATCCCCCAGGTGCTCAATTGGGACGCACTCGGCGGCATCAGTTTCCAGAAAGGCTGCTACGCGGGGCAGGAAATCGTCGCCAGAACGCAATACTTGGGAAGACTCAAGGAGCGAACATTTCTAGCGCACGTCGACGCGCTGCCTCCTCCTGCGGGTGCTCGCCTGTTCGGTGCCGCGTTCGGCGAGCAGGCCTGCGGAACCGTCGTGAATGCGGCAACTGCACCCACGGGCGGCGCGGATCTCCTCGTGGCGTTGCAGATTGCCGCGCGAGAGCGCGGTGACGTTCATTTAGGCCGCCTGGACGGTCCACCGGTGCAGATGCTGCCGCTGCCCTACGCCATTCCCGCAGCGATTGCGCCCCGCGGTCGCATGGCGTGACCCGCCGGGTGGTGTACCTCTACATCTATTACCGCATCGCACCGCAGTGTTCGGAGCGCGCTCGACGAGCGGTTGCCGCGCTGATGTTCGAGCTCGAGCAGCGTACGGGGATCGCGGGACGGCTGTTGCAGGGAGCAGGCGACCCGACGCTGTGGATGGAGATCTATGAAGGCGTTCGGGATGCCGCGTCTTTTTCGGCCCTCATCGCGGAACTGCTGAAATCCCTAAACTTCGAGACCTTTCTTACGCCGGGATCCCGCCGCGTGACCGAGCGCTTCGTCTCACCGTCCGAATAATTCAGACGTTTCGCGACCATGTGTCTTGCCATAGTCGCGCTGAACGCGCATCCTCGCCTGCCGCTGGTGATCGCGGCGAACCGCGACGAGTTTCATTCGCGCGACGCGGCACCGGCCCATTGGTGGGAAGAAGGTGTGCTGGCGGGACGTGATCTTGCAGGTGGCGGCACCTGGTTCGGCGTAACCCGCAACGGCCGCTGGGCGCTGGTCACCAATTTCCGCGAAGGCGTTCCCCGGGATCCTGACGCTCCGTCCCGGGGACGGCTCGTCACCCACGCGCTGGCCCGGAACGACGCGCCCCTGATCGGCGCCGCGGCGATCGCCCGCGACGGCTGGCGCTATCACGGTTTCAATCTGCTGACGGGAAGCGTGGCGATTCCTCGCTCCCGTCCCTTTCCCGGAGGGCGAGGTGAGACTCGCGAATCGCTTCGCGATTATCAAGGCGTGGCCGCGCACACATCGAATCGCACCAGCGGTGCGGTCGCACTGTCGTGCGGTATCCACGGCCTCTCGAACCACCTTCTCGACACGCCCTGGCCAAAGGTCGTACGCAGCAAGGCGCGAATCGCTGCGGATCTGGCGCGAGGCACACCCGACGTCGCAGCGTTGTTCGAATTGCTTGAAGATCGCCGGCAAGCCGAAGCATCGGCGCTGCCCTCGACCGGAATATCATCGCGCTGGGAACAGCTTCTCTCGAGCCCTTTCATCGTCGACGCGCAATATGGCACTCGCTGCTCGACGGTGCTGATCCTCGACGTCGGTGGCCATGTGCGGTTCGTGGAACGAAGCTTCGACGCCGAAGGAAACATGACGGGCGAGGTCGCACATGAATTTGCGCTCGGCGCGGCTTGAATGCAGCGGCAGATCCGAGTTCATTCGGCATTGCTGTGAAAATCGATTCGCGCGGATGATTCGGCTACAGAGCGCGTCCCATGGCGCGGTGAACAATCCCCGCTTCGGAAAAAGGCTCTCCAACCGCCGTGAAGCCATGCCGTTGGTAAAACGAGCACGCGTGCTCTTGCGCATTGGCCATGACACGGCGATAGCCGCCTTCGGTCGCGAGCGCGATCAGGCGGCCGAGCAACGCCGTGCCCACACCTCTGCCGCGCCACTCACGCAACACCGACATGCGTCCGATGTGGCCGTCGGGCAACAGTCGGCCGCATCCGATCGCGCTTCCCGAGCTGTCCTCGGCGATCACGTGAGAGCAATCCTTGTCGATATCGTCCCGTTCGATCTCCTCTGGCACGCCCTGCTCGAGAACGAAGACGGCATGCCGCAGCATCCTGAGCTTCGACTCGTCGACCGCCCACACTGCCAGGCGTACTCCGAAATCCGCCATATGGGAACCTCAGCGGTTGGCGTAGCCCGAGAACGTGAGTCGCGCGGCGCCGCCGCCGGCCTCGAGCGCGCACTGGCCGCCGACGGGCAGCGTGAGCTTGTCGCGACGGTGCCCGAAGGGTAATCCAGTGAAAATGGGCGCTCCGAACACTTGGCGCAGATGCGACACCATCGCCTCGGCGTCGTAGCCGTTGTCGTTGGCGCCCAGCTCGAAACCGCTCAGATCGCCGATCAGAATCGCGCGCTGCCGCTGCAGAATGCCGGCAAAATGAAGCTGATAAAACATGCGCTCGACGCGGTACGGGTGCTCGCCGACGTCTTCGACAAACAGGATGCCACCGTCGATGCGGGGAAGAAAGGACGTGCCCGCCAGATGAGCGATCATGGCCAGGTTGCCTCCCCACAGCGTTCCCTGCGTGGCCACGTGGCGCGGCCCGTCGAGGGCGCACTCGACCGAATACCGGTCGGCGCCGAGCAAACCCCAGCAGTGCTGCAAAGTAAACGCCGAAGGCGACTCGGCGCCAAAATCGTAGGCAACCATCGGCCCCGCGAAACTCACCATTGCGGTCTGCGCAAGCGCCGCCATTTGAAACGCGGTGAAGTCGCTGTGTCCCATCCACCGTTTACCCGATGCCGCAATGCGCTTGAAATCCACACACTCGAGCAAGCGCGACCAGCCGTAACCACCGCGAACGGCAATGGCAAGATCCACGCGCGGGTCGTCTGCCATGCGCAGAATCGCGGCAAGGCGCTCGTGGTCCGGCGCCGAAAAGCGCTGCCACCGCGTCGTGACGGTCGGATCGACGACCACCCGATGGCCGAGGGCCTCGATGCGAGCGACGGCCCGCGTAATGGCCGCGGGCTCGATAACGAAGCCCGCCGGCGCGTACAAGCCGACACCATAGGTGGAATCAGCCATCGTTTCGCGTCAGCGGCGGCCGGCAAAGAAGTCCGAAAGAAGCCTCGCGCACGTCTCGGATTCGATGTCTCCGATCACCGAGGTATGATGGTTGAGGCTGCGCTCGGCGAATACATCGATGACGCTGCCGCATGAGCCTGTCTTCAGATCGCGCGCTCCGAAGACCAGCCGCCGAATGCGCGCGTGCAGTATTGCACCGGCGCACATGACGCAAGGCTCGAGCGTGACGTACATGTCGCACTCGGGAAGCCGATAATTCCCCAGTCTCAGCGCCGCGTCGCGCAATGCGCCAATCTCGGCGTGCGCAGTCGGATCGTTATCTGCGATCGGCGCGTTGCCGCCCCGCCCCACAATCACGCCGTTCCTGACGATGATCGCGCCCACGGGCACTTCGCCGCGCTCCTGCGCCTGCCGTGCGAGCGCGAGCGCCTCGCTCATCCAGGCTGCGAACTCGGGTAGTGCGGCGGCGTAGCGTGCGGGCGGCGCCGAGCGGGGACCGATCATCTCGGCCCTACCTGCCCGCCGCGCGATCGGTGATCACCGCGTCGGCTTCGATTTCCACCAGCATGGCGGCTTCGATCAGACGACGAACCTCTATCATTGCCGTTGCCGGCCGGATGTCGCCGAAGACCTCGCCGTGTGCGCGCGCGATCGCTTCCCACTGCGAGATGTCGGTCACGTAGATCCGGGTGCGAACGACATCGGCGAGCTCAGCGCCCGCGCGGACGAGCGCGCGCTCTATGTTGGCAAGAATCTGCCGGGTTTGCGCATAGGGATCATCGCCGCCCACGAGCCGGCCATCGGCGCCGGTCGCCGTGGTGCCGGAGATCCACACCTGGTCACCGACCTTGACGGCGCGGGAATAGCCCACAATCGGCTCCCAGCGCGTCCCGGACGCAAAAATTTCGCGTTTGGTCATTTTTGTCTTCCTGCTATTCCCACTCGATCGTCGCCGGCGGCTTCCCCGAAATATCGTAGACCACGCGATTGATGCCCCGCACCTCGTTGGTGATGCGTGTCGACACCCTGGCCAGAACCTCGTGCGGCAACGGCGCCCAGTGGGCAGTCATGAAGTCGGTGGTCTGCACTGCGCGAAGTGCCACCGCGTGCTCATAGGTCCGTCCGTCGCCCATCACGCCGACCGACCGGACAGGCAGGAACACGGCAAACGCCTGCGCGACGCGATCGTACCATCCCGAGGCGCGCAGCTCATCGATGAAGATCG
>VBCZ01000486.1 GCA_005889025.1 Betaproteobacteria bacterium | reverse complement strand
TATGTCGCGAATTTTTGATTCGCGACACTAGTTAGTAATGGGGCGAAAGGGTTCCCGTCCTAGCATCTCGGCCGCTACAGTAACTTCCTGGCCGCTACAGTAACTTCCTGATACGTACGCGCTTCCAGATCCGGTTGCAGATCCCCGCGACCAATAATTCAAGGGCCTTAAGTGATCGTCGTCGACACCAATGCAATCCACTATTGCTGGGTACGCGGCCAGAATACCGAAGTATGGCAAGCGGTCCGATGACAAGATCACGACTGGCACATGCCAATTCTGTGGCGCTCGGATCTGCGTAACGTGCTGACGGCGTATCTACGGCGTGGATTGATGTAGCGAGCTCAGATCGTCGCAATATTGACTGTGGCCGATAGAGCGCTTGCCGGGAGCGAACACAGCGTCAGTGACGATCTTGTGCTTGACGTTGTCGAGGGCAGCGCGTTGACCGCTTATGACGCGGAGCTCGTCGCGCTCGCGCGCGCACTGTCCGTCCCGCTGGTGACATCGGACAAGGCGGTATTCAAGGCGTTTCCCGATTTGACGCTGACGATGGAGGCATTCGTCGCGCGATGACGCAGGTTTTCGAGCGGTAGTTGCACGCGATCAAGCGCGAAAGCGACTTATACCAGGGACAGTGTCGAATGCCGTGTCGAATGTCATGATCCGCTCGATGCTATTTCGCGCCATCACCGCAGCATGCAGGGCATCGCGGGCCGACAAGCCACCCAGTTGCATTACTCCGGTAATGTGATAGTATACTCATATGGCCGCGCATTCAAAATTAACGGTTCAAGGACAAATCTCGGTACCTGCAGAGGTACGGCGGAAACTTGGGCTCGCGCCGGGGTCGGTACTGGAATGGCACGAAGAAGGCGCCCATTACGTCGTGCGCCGCGCCAGCCAGCACACCGCGTAAGACATCCATCGCGCCCTATTCGGCAAGCGAGCCAAGCCGAAAACGCTTGCAGAACTGAAAGCAGGAATCAGACAGCGCATTAAGCGGAAACATGCGCGCGGTTGATACGAACGTACTGATCCGGCTGATTACGCGCGACGACGCAAAGCAAACAGCGGCAGCTGAGGCATTCGTTTCGGCCGGCGCTTGGGTTTCTCACCTCGTTCTCGCTGAGGCCGTGTGGGTCATGGAATCCGTCTACGAGTTAAGCGCCGAGAAAATCGTCGTCAGTGTGGAAATGTTGCTCAATCACGCAACGCTGGCCGTCCAAGATGCGGATGTGGTTGAGGCGGCGCTGGGTCGGTTTCGTCGTCGCTCCGCACCGGACTTCTCCGACTGCCTAGTACTTGAAATCGCACGCAAGGCCGGGAATCTGCCCTTGGGTACTTTCGATCGCTCGCTAGGCAGGATTGATGGCGCGGAGCGTTTGTAGGGGGCAGTTTCAAGCGAAAATATCATCCTCGCCGTGGCTCACGCACGGGAGCAGCGGCTCAACCCTATCCGCATAGGCGTTCCATAGGTTGCTGGGGTGTGAGTTTGAGATCGTCTTCCAATTGATCGAGTTGGACCAGGACCGGAGCGCCACTGGCCGACAAAGTGTCCGCCGCCGGCCGATCGTGCGTCTTGCCCGAGCCTTGCGCCGCTTGCCCGCTGCCGCGGCTGCCGGCGCCAGGCCAACCACCCCGCCCGCTCGGGCATTGCGCAAAGGCCGGCGGCGCGATCATCGCGACCGGAGCGAGCAATACCATGATCGCCGATTTCGTCCCGTTCAAGATGTACATCGCGATCGAAAGCCTGCTGCCCGCGCGGCGCGCTGTCAACCGTTGGGCTTAGTGTTTTCTGTAACGTTGTGTTCCACGCGGAAGCGGGCGTGGCCAACACGCAATTTAGTGTCATTCGCACGGGCCGCCCAAGTTGCGTGACCGCCCACAAGCCTGCTGTAGGTGCGAATTCATTCGCACGGGCTGCGCAAGTTTCGCGACCGCGCCCGAATAAATTCGGGCCTACAAGTTTCGTGACCGCGCCCGAACGAATTCGGGCCTACAAGTTTCGCGACCGCGCCCGAATGAATTCGGGCCTACAAATTGCGTGACCGCGCCCGAATGAATTCGGGCCTACAAGTTTCGTGACCGCGCCCGAATGAATTCGGGCCGCGCGGTGGCCGACAGTTCGCGGCAGGCGCGTCAGACGACGGGGGCCTGCTATGCTTGTCGGCGTGTGCGCAACCATGCGGGCGTTCGCGGTGATCTGAATGACTATCCGAGGCTTCTCGCTCCTCGCAGGATCGCCCGTACCGGAGCCTGTCCCGTCGGACATGACGCAGGCGCTGGAGGCCGTCGAAATTGTTGCGTCGATTGGCGAGCGCGGGACATTCCGGCTTAAGTTTCGCCTGGACCCCGGCTCGACCTTACCCGCGCGATTTTTGCTCAAGACGGGCGACCTCGTTCGCACGATCCTCGTCGTCGCAGCGGGCAACCAGCGCGCTATAGCCATGGATGGCGTCATGGTCGAACACGCGGTATCCACGAGCGGCGACGACCGTTTCCTGGTTATTGCAGGCGAGGACCTGACCCTGCTCATGGACCGGATCGACGCTACGGGGAGGCCTTATCCCGGCATGGCAATCGCTGCACGCATCCAGTTGATACTCGCAGCCTATGCTTTGCACGGCGTCGTACCCGAAGTCATTCCCGCACCGATAACGGACCTGCCCGTGCCCGCGGAGCGCATTTTTCATCAGCGCGGCACCGACTACGCCTACATTCGATCGCTCGCCGCGGACGTCGGTTACCGCTTCACGCTCGATCCGGGACCGCTGCCGGGGGAATCGGTAGCCTACTGGGGTCCCGAGCCTCGCGCCGATCGCGCGCAGCCTTCGCTTACGATCGACTTCGAGCGACCGACGAATGTCGACAAACTGGAGTTGCGCTTCGACGCGATGCATCGCGTCGACCCCGAAGCGACTATTCTCGACCCCGTTTCCAAAGCCCTTATCCCGGTGCCGGTGCCCGATATCAAGCTCGTTCGGCCGCCACTGGGCGCCGTCGTGCCGCCGGCCCAAAAGCGCACGCGGCTGGATCAGGCGGCGAAGCTCTCGCCGGTGCAAGCCGCCGCCAGACTGCTTGCAGTGGGTGCGCGTTCAGCGGAGTCGATGACGGGATCGGGCGTGCTGAACGTGCGACGCGACGGCCTGCGGCTGCGCGCCGGAGAGCTGGTCGATGTCCGCGCCGCGAGCAAGCCCTTCAACGGTCTCTTCGCTGTCGGTCGCGTGCACGACAGGATTACTGCCGAGAGTTACCTCCAGGAGTTCGAACTCGTCCGCGCCGGGATCGGCGCCGCATCATAGGGGCTACGTCATGAGCTGCGAGCAGTGCCGTTATTTTGGGAAATATCGCGGAATCGTGGTCAACACTGTCGATCCGGAGCGCCTCGCTCGCCTGCAAGCCACGGTGCCCGACGTGCTCGGAACCGCGTCTAGCACCTGGGCGATGCCCTCATTGCCGTTCGCGAGTGCGCACGCCGGCGTGGTGGCGGTTCCGCCAGTGGGCGCGCACGTGTGGATCGAATTCGAGCAAGGCGATCCTGACTATCCAATCTGGAGCGGCTGTTGGTGGGGCTCGGCGTCCGACGTCCCCGCAGTCGTGCTTTCCGGCCAACCCGGAGTCGGTCAGATCACACTCGTCACCCCCGGGCAACATACGCTTGTCATCTCCGATCTTCCGGGCGTCGCGGGCGGTATTACGGTGCGTACGTCCGGCGGTGCTCGCATCACCTTGAATGACAATGCGATCGTCCTCGATAACGGAAAGGGAGCTGCAATTTCGCTCGTCGGCAACGCCGTGAGGATCGGCGGCGGGGAGATTGTCATCGACACCGGGAAGGGTGCTTCGGTCAGGCTCGTTGGCAACAAAGTGGCGAACACCGGCGTGGTCACTTGAACCGGGTCACGTGGCGGTGCTCGCTGATCGGTCAAAAATTCGCGGCATATATCTTGTCGTCATTCCAAGCCTCCGATTCAAGCATCGGGGCCATCATTCCCACCCCCGATTCAAGCATCGGGGCCGTCATTCCCGCGCAAGCGGGAATCCATTTTCGTTTGCGACCGCGGCACTTGGATCCCCGCGTTCGCGGGGATGACAAACTTCGAGGTATCGTCATTCCCGCGTGAACGGGAATCTCACAAAAGCCACTGGATCCCCGCGTTCGCGGGGATGACGATCTTTACGCCGTCAGCAAGCGGCCTACATCCCGGGATGAAACACAGTAAATAGGCGAAGCGCGGCGCAGCGATGGGTTCTCGATGGTGCGATCAAGGTCTGCACCGCCAGAATTGATGGGTGCACGCTGCTTCAGTCCGACACACTCATGACGACGGTCAATTTCTACCACGATCTCCCGGTGCTCGAGTCCTTTACCGAGGCCATCGAGACCGACCGCCACGCCCCAGTGCCGGGTGACTGGTGGATCGCCATCGCCGATGTGATGGGCTCGACGAAGGCGATCGAAGCAGGTGCCTACAAGAAG
>VBCZ01000485.1 GCA_005889025.1 Betaproteobacteria bacterium | reverse complement strand
CGGCAGCGCGGCGCCGTCGCGCTCGGCGATCAGCCCGCCGACGCAGTGCCTGGCCAGCGCCGGAATACGTGAGTACAGTTCGTCGGCGTCCATCCAGCGCTCGTGCGAGTCGCCCAGCGACCGCAGCCGCCGTTCGCGCTGCTGCAATGCCTCGGCATCAGCCGCGTTTTCGGCCACGCGTATCTGCCCGAATGATTCGAAGCCACAGTCGTCGTCGACCAGGTTGCCGATGTGATGCCACTGGTCGAGGGCGGCGAGCGCCAGCGGGATTTCCGCCTCATGGCGCGACAGGGTGCGCACGCCGCCCGCGTTGACCCCCGAGGCATGGCGGCCAACATAGTTTTTTTCGATAACGAACGCCCGGACTCCCACCAAAGCCAGATGCAAAGCGGTGGAGCAACCATGCAGCCCGCCACCGATAATTACGACATCGGCCGTCCGGGCATTCACTGCTTGATTCGCACCACGGCATCGATCGACGCTTCGGTCTGGGGGAGTGCCGCGAGTTCGCCCAGCGTGATGGGTTTGATCGGAAAGCGCAGCCGGTAGTAACCCGTCTCTGCCGGCGACACGCCGCGCTCCTTCGCGATCAATTCGGTCACCGTGAGTCCGCACATCCGACCCTGACACGGCCCCATGCCGCAACGCAGAAAACTTTTCATCTGATTGGGTCCGGTGCAGCCGAGTTTGACGGTGTTGCTGATCTGCTGCGCAGTCACTTCCTCGCAGCGGCAAACGACCGTATCACCGCTGGGAATCCGAAACTGCATAGCCGGAAGATACAGCGCGTCGACGAATCGGCGGCCGCGGCTCCAGCGTTTCAGTTCGCGGCGCGCGGCGCCGCTGTGCGCATCGCGCTGTGGCGCATCCAGATGTCCGAGCATGCAAGCCGCATGCAGCGCCGCAAGCCTGCCGCGCGCCTCCGCGGCGCGCGCGCCGGCAATACTGGCGGCATCGCCGGCGATGGTTATTCCGGGAACGCTGGTTGCTCCCCATTCATCGACGGTCGGTGTGAAGCAGGCTTGCGTGGCATCCCAACGATGTTCGCAACCGATCGCATTGGACAGATTGATGCCCGGAACGACGCCCTGATGGAGCAGCAACAGGTCCGCCGGAATGTCGTACGATCGCCCGCCGGTGGTGAAACGCACGCCCTCGAGCTTGCCCTCGCCGATTGCAGCCAGATTCTCGACGCCCTTGATGATCCGGGTCATCGACCGGGCGGCGCGGAGCAGCGACCAGCCCTTGGCCAGATACGGCGACGAAACAAAATCCGGCGCGTGACCAAGCGCATTGCGCCAGCGGCCCCGCGGCGTTGTGTCGAGCAGACATTCGATGCGCGCGCCTGCTGCAGCAAACTGCGCTGCGATCAGATAGAGCAGAGGTCCTGAGCCCGCCAGCGCCGTGGCGCCGCCCGGAATGAGTCCGGCGGACTTGAGCAGAATCTGCGCTCCGCCCGCAGTCATCACGCCGGGGAGAGTCCAGCCGGGAATGGGGAAGGGCCGCTCCTGCGCGCCGGTGGCGAGGATCACGTGCGCAGCGCGGATAAGATGCGCGGCTCCATCCGTCGATAAGCCGATTTCGAACCCGTCGCCCTCACGCGTGACCGCCCATACGGTCGTTCGCGGCGAGTGCGTCGCACCTGAACGCGCGAACGCGGCGACCAACGTCTCACCACGCCAGTAGTCAGTGCCCAGGATCTCGCGCTGGCGCACCGGCGTGGTCGTAATGGCTCGATAGATCTGGCCGCCCGGCGCTGTCTGTTCATCGATGAGCGCGACGGCGAGTCCTCTTGCGGCGGCTTCAGTAGCGGCGGCAAGGCCTGCCGGTCCGGCGCCGATCACGACGATGTCGTAGCTGCTGGCGAGCGTCATGGCATGGATTCCGGCGCAACGCTTTCAGGCGCGAGCGAGACGACACGAGCGCCCTGCTGCCGTTCAATCTGCATGCCATCGTGTGCCGGGATCATGCAGCTCTGCTGATTCGGTCGGCCATCGATCACGACCAGGCAATCGAAACAAATGCCCATCATG
>VBCZ01000113.1 GCA_005889025.1 Betaproteobacteria bacterium | reverse complement strand
CGGGCGTTTTTGGAGCGATATTCCGGGACAGGAGAACGCTTGTCGAGGAAGCCGCCATAGAAAAGCGATCGTACGAGCTTCTCGAGTACGTCGGCGTCGCTAACCATGCCAATTCGCTGGCCAAACACCTCGCTTACGGCGACCAGCGCCGTCTGGAGATAGCGCGCGCGCTCGCAACCGAGCCCAAGCTCCTGGCGCTCGACGAGCCCGCCGCCGGTATGAACGCCACCGAGACACAGGGACTCAAGCGCCTGCTGCAGGAAATCCGCCGCGACGGCACGACCATCCTGCTGATCGAGCACGATATGAAGCTGGTCATGGGCGTCTGCGACCGCGTGCTGGTGCTCGACTATGGCAAGAAAATCGCGGAAGGCAGCGCGGCAACCGTGCAGAGCGACCCCAAAGTCATCGCGGCGTATCTCGGCGGCGAAATCTCCCTCGATGCCGCAGCGCCATGACGATGACCGGCGCTGCGCTTCTCGAGCTCAAGCAACTCCAGGTCGCGTATGGCGGAATCCAGGCCGTCAAGGGCATCGATTTGATCGTCGGCCACGGCGAGCTCGTCTGCCTTATCGGCGCGAACGGCGCCGGCAAGACAACGACGCTCAAAGGCATTACCGGGCTGCAGCCGGTGAAAAGCGGATCGATTCATTACGACGGCGAAGACATCACCGGCAAGCCCGCGTTTCGACTGGTGCGCAGGGGACTGTCGATGGTCCCCGAAGGCCGCGGCGTATTCGGCGCGCTCAGCATCGACGAGAACCTGGCGATGGGCGCCTACACACGGACCGACCAGGCTCGCATCCGGGAGGATGTCGATCGCGTGTTTGCGCTTTTTCCACGGCTCAAGGAGCGGCGCAAGCAGACGGCCGGCACGCTTTCCGGGGGCGAGCAGCAGATGCTGGCGATGGGACGCGCGATGATGTCGCGGCCGAAGCTGTTGCTTCTCGACGAGCCGTCGATGGGGCTGGCTCCACTGATGGTGCAAAAGGTCTTCGAGACCGTGCTTGCCATTGCCCGCGAAGGCGTCACCATTCTTCTCATCGAGCAGAACGCCAAGCTCGCGCTCGAGGTCAGCACGCGCGGATACGTAATGGAAAGCGGGGAAATCACGCTGTCCGGTGCATCGCGGCAGTTGCTGTCGGACCCGAAAGTTCGCGCGGCGTATCTTGGCGAAGCGGCGATGTAGCGATTCTGTCAGCCCCTCGGCGATTCTTGGACCTTCCCCGACCTTCCTTCACGCCGGGTCCGCCGCGAGCGGTCCCCGCGATGCGCGCCTTTGCCTGGTACGAGGACGCGATGCGCCTGTTCAAGCGGGCGCCTGTCGTCTGGTGCGTGCTCGGATTCCTCGTGCTGGCTGCCGACATCGGTCTGCAATTCATTCCGGGCATCGGCGTTGCTGCGTCGAAAGTGATCCTGCCGGTCGTCGAGTGCGGAATGCTCGTCGGCGCGGCCGCGCTCGATGCGGGAGCGCAGCTGACGCTGCGTTACGCGCTGATCGCATTTCTCGCGCCGCCGGCAGCACTGGCGGCGATCGTCATATCGGGACTTCTGGTTTTCGCAGCCGAGGCGCTCGCGGCATACGGAATCGACGGAGTCAACCTCCTCGCTGTCGAGTCGTCGAGCAGCGAGCTTTCAGCGACGGCGCTCCTTGCCGTCCTCGGGGCGGGAACGATTGTTTCGCTGCCGGTGGCGTTCGTGCCCTTTGCGGCGCTCTTTGGCGCCAGATCGTTTGCGGGCGCATTTGCCACCAGCGCGCGGGCGTTCTGGCTGAACCTGGCGCCGCTCCTGCTTTTCGGACTGCTGGCCCTGGTGCTGGTCGGGCTCGGGGTCCTTACTTTCGGTGTCGGGCTTATCGCAGTGTTTCCTCTGCTGTCGGCAGCGAGCTATGCCGCGTGGAAGGACATATTCCGCGCAGTGCAGCTTCCCTAATGCGTGATCTCGAAACCCTCGAACTCGCCGTGCGCCTCCTCGACCTCGACCGATTCGACCTTCGCCGCCGGCGGCCCGCGCCGCGCCCATCCGACAAGTGCATCGACATCGGCGGCAGGACCGCACAGGATTGCTTCGACGCTGCCGTCGCGACGATTGCGCACCCAGCCTGAAAGCCCGCGCGCACGCGCCTCGTCGGCGAGCGCATAGCGAAATCCGACGCCCTGCACCCGGCCGGTGACGACGATCCTTTTCGCGATCCGCGGCGGCACGGCCTAGCGCTCCATTTTGCGGGCAAGAAGGAGCAGGCCCAGCATGGTCTTGACGTCGGTGATGTCGCCGCGCTCGAGCCACTTCAGCGCATCGTCCAGCGTCGCCGTCAGAATCTCGATGAACTCGCCCGCGTCGAGCTTCGCGCCGACGTGTTCGAGCTCGTCGGCCAGGTAGACTTCGATCCGCTCGGTCGAATAGGTGATCAGCGGATGCAGAGTCGCTAGGTAGGTCCATCGCCGCGCGGAGTATCCGGTCTCCTCCATCAGCTCGCGCGCCGCGGTCGCCAGCGGCTCTTCTCCCTCATCGACCTTTCCGGCGGGAAACTCGATGAACACGCGTTTGAGCGGATAGCGGAACTGGCGCTCCAGCAGCAGTTTCCCGTCGGGAAAACGCGGCACGATCATTACGGCGCCGGGGTGCGCGATATACTCGCGTGTGGCCTGCGTTCCGTCGGGCAGCCGCACGGTGTCGCGCTTGACGTGCAGAAGCTTCCCTCGGAAGACGTCTTCCGAAAAGACCCCGGTCTCGATCAAATGCGCGTCGTCCATGTTGTTCACCCGATCCAGTCGCGAGCCGTTAGAAAATCGCTGTAGAGCTTCGCCTCGGCGCTGCCGGGGTCCGGATGCCAGTCGTAGCGCCATTGCACGATCGGGGGCAGCGACATGAGAATCGCCTCGGTGCGCCCGTTCGATTGCAACCCGAAAAGCGTTCCGCGGTCGTAGACGAGGTTGAACTCGACGTAGCGTCCGCGGCGATACGCCTGGAAGTCCCGCTCGCGCTCGCCATAGGGCATGCTGATGCGCCGCTCGAGCACCGGCACGTACGCGTCGAGAAAGCGATCGCCGACGCTTCGAGTCAATCCGAAGCAATGGTCGAAATCGCGTTCGTTCAGATCGTCGAAAAAGATGCCGCCTATTCCGCGCGGCTCACCGCGATGCTTCAGAAAAAAATAGTTGTCGCACCAGCGCTTGAAGCGCGGGTAATATTCCTCGCCGAACGGCTGGACGGCATCGCGGCAGACGCGGTGAAAATGTTTTGCGTCCTCCTCGAAGCCGTAATAGGGCGTCAAGTCCATGCCGCCGCCGAACCACCAGATCGGTTGCGAATGCGGAGCGGCTCCGCCATCGAAGGCTTCCCGCCCCGATGCGACGAACGCGCGCACGTTCATGTGCACGGTCGGGACGTAAGGATTCAAGGGGTGGAGCACCAGCGAAACGCCGGCCACCTCGAAGCCGCGTCCGGAAAGCTGCGGCCTTGCAGCGGTCGCGGAAGGGGGAAGGCGCTCACCCACGACGTGCGAAAAATTCACGCCGCCTCGCTCGAAAACGGCGTTCCTCTCGATCACCCGGCTGACGCCGCCGCCTCCCTCGGGCCGTACCCATACGTCGCGCGAGAAGCGGGCGCCGGCTATCGCCTCCAATCTCTCGACAATGCGTTCCTGCAAGCCGGCGAAATATTCCCGGACCGGCGCGGTGTCCATTGGGCGGGGGACGTCCGTATCTACGGCTTGAAGCGCGCGGTCGCGCGCTCGCCGATGTCTTTGCGAAACTGCATGCCGTCGAAATGGATCGCGGAGATTGCTGCATACGCCGCGCTTTGCGCCTGACGCACGGTCTCGCCAAGCGCGGTTACGCACAGCACTCGACCTCCGTCGGAGACGACGCGGCCCCCGTCGAGCGAAGTCCCGGCATGAAATACCTTGCAATCGGGCAGCGCCGCATCGAGGCCGGAAATCACGTCGCCCCTGCGCGGACGCTCGGGGTAACCCGCCGCCGCAAGGACGACGCCCAACGCCGCGCGCCGGTCCCACTCAGCCTCGCTGGTGCCGAGCCTTCCTTCGACGCCCTGCTCCAGCAGATCGATCAGATCGGATTTCAAACGCATCATGATAGGTTGCGTTTCCGGGTCGCCTAGCCTGCAGTTGAACTCCAGCGTCAGCGGGTTTCCGGCGGGATCGATCATCACGCCCGCGTAGAGAAACCCGGTGTAAGCCGTGCCATCGGACGCCATGCCGTTGACTGCCGGGGTGATCACCTCGCGCATGATTCGCGCATGCGCGGTCGGCGTTACGTTGGCCGCCGGCGAATACGCTCCCATGCCTCCAGTATTCGGCCCCTGGTCATCGTCCCTCAAGCGCTTGTGGTCCTGGCTGGATGCAAGTGGAAGGACGTTCTTTCCATCCACCATGACGATAAAGCTCGCCTCCTCGCCGTCGAGGCATTCCTCGATCACGACCCGGGCGCCGCCTTCGTTGTGCTCGATCGCAATTTTATCGCCGGAGAACATGGCGTCGACGGCGGCATGCGCCTCCTCCGGCGAGCTTGCGACGACGACGCCCTTTCCCGCCGCCAGGCCGTCGGCCTTGACGACGATCGGCGCGCCGCGCCGATCGACGTAGGCGTGGGCGGCCTGCCGATCGCTGAAGCTTTCATGGCGAGCGGTCGGAATGCGATGCCGCGCCATGAACTCCTTCGCGAAATGCTTGGAGCTTTCGAGCCGGGCCGCGGCGCGTGTCGGACCGAAAATTCGCAGCCCCGCCGCGCGAAACGCATCGACAACGCCCGCGGCGAGCGCGGCTTCGGGCCCCACGACGGTCAGTCCCACCTGCTCGCGCTGCGCAAATGCCACCAGATCGGTTATCGATGAATGCGCGACGTTGGTCAATCCCGGCTCGCGCCCCGTCCCCGCATTGCCGGGTGCGACGAATATCCTGCCTGCGCGCGGCGACTGCGCGATCCTCCAGGCCATCGCGTGCTCCCTTCCGCCACCGCCTATGACGAGCACGTTCATGGCGGCCTCGCAACTACCGAGTCTTACCGAAATGGTTGGCGACCATTTCCGTCACGATGATCCCCTCGATCCGATCGATCGGCGAAGCCGCACGAATCTCCCCTCGAGCCGATGAATCGGCGAAGCCGCACGAATCTCCCCTCTCCCTATCATGGGAGAGGGGCGGGGGGTGAGGGTAGGTCGCAGCGATGGCGGCGCATCGGCGGCACTCGTACCCGCGGTCAGTGCCGGAAATGGCGCATACCGGTAAATACCATGGCGATGCTCCGTTCGTCGGCCGCGGCGATCACCTCCTGGTCGCGAACGCTGCCGCCCGGTTGAATGACTGCGACCGCGCCGTTGTCGGCGACGACATCGAGGCCGTCGCGAAAGGGAAAGAACGCATCCGACGCGACGACCGACCCCGCGAGCGAGATGCCGGCATTGGCGGCCTTGACCGCAGCAATGCGCGTGGAGTCGACGCGGCTCATCTGTCCCGCGCCGATACCGAGCGTGCGCCCCCCAGCCGCGTAGACGATCGCGTTGGACTTGACGAACTTGGCGATGCGCCACGCGAACATCAGGTCATCGAGCTCTCGCGCGGTCGGTGCCCGGCGCGTGACGACGGTGAGCTCGGTGCCGATACTCTGGCTGTCGGCCGTCTGCAACAGCATGCCGCCACCCACGCGTTTCATGTCCCACGCATGGCCGGCGGCGGCGGCGCGAGGCAGCGCGAGAACCCGGACGTTGGCTTTCCTCGCGACCGCTTCCAGCGCGCCCTGCGAATAGCCCGGGGCAATGAGCACTTCGAGGAATTGCGCGCTGACAGCCTCGACGGTTACCGCGTCCACCTCGCAATTGAAGGCGATAATCCCGCCGAAGGCCGAGGTCGGATCGGTCGCAAGAGCCATTTCATAGGCTGCGAGGGGCGTTGCCGCGATCGCCGCGCCGCAGGGATTCGCATGCTTGACGATGACGCACGCGGGTTCGGCGAGGGTGGTCACGCACTCCCACGCCGCGTCGCTGTCGGCGATATTGTTGTATGAGAGCTCCTTGCCCTGAAGCTGCCGATAGTTGGCGATGGTGCCGGGTGCGGCGATCTCGTCGCGGTAGAACGCGGCATGCTGGTGTGGGTTCTCGCCATAGCGCAAGTCCTGGATCTTCTCGCCCTGCCAGGTGAACCGGTCCGGAAAAATTTGCGGAGCGCCGGCGGCGTCGCGGGAACAGAGGTAGTTGCTTATCGCGCCGTCGTACGCCGCGGTGTGCGAAAACGCCTTTTGGGCGAGGCGAAAGCGAGTCGAGTCGCTTAAGCGCAAGCCGTTCGATCGCAGTTCGGTGAGGATCGCCGCGTAGTCGGCCGGGTCGACGACGACTCCCACGTTGGCATTGTTCTTGGCGGCAGCACGCACCAGCGCAGGACCGCCGATGTCGATGTTCTCGATCGCATCCTCCAGCGTGCAACCCGGTTTTGCGACCGTCTCGCGAAAGGGGTAGAGATTGACGACCACGAGATCGATGGTCGGAATACCGTGTTTGGACAATGCCGCCGCATGCTCGAGCGAGTCGCGGCGCGCGAGAATGCCGCCGTGCACCTTGGGGTGCAGCGTCTTCACCCTGCCATCGAGCATTTCGGGAAAACCGGTGTAGTCGCCGACTTCGGTAACGGAAAGTCCGGAATCGGCAAGCGCTTTCGCGGTCCCTCCGGTTGAGAGCAGTTTCACTCCCAGTGCGGCCAAGCCGCGCGCGAAGTCGATCAGGCCGCCTTTGTCCGAAACGGAAAGGAGCGCCTGCGCGATGGGGGCGGTCATGCGATGCCGGTCGTTACGCCGTTGGATCCTCGGACGGCGAATCGCATCGCGCAGCACCGACAGCCTGGAGGCGCCACGCGCGCTCGACGGCGGCCCGCTCGTCACGCGAGCCTAGCGAATACCGTATTTGGAAAGCTTGGATCTAAGGGTATTGCGGTTCATGCCGAGCATGTCCGCAGCCTGCGTCTGGTTGCCGCTGGCGCGATGCATGATCATCGCCAGCAATGATCGCTCGACATTGGTGATCACCATGTCGTAGATCCCGCTCGGGTGTTCGCCGTCGAGCCTTCGAAAATATTCGTCCAGCGATTTCTCGACGCTACGACGAATCTCGTTCCCACCGTTGAGACGGATGATCTTTTTCATGCTGCGAGGGCCTCCTCAACCCACGAAGCACCCACCGGCGAATCGAACGGTCGGCATGACGAAACATCCGCAAGCCGGTCATCGTAGGCGGCGAGTTGGTCGAAAAAAAGGTCGACCGAAGCGATCTGCGCCGCGGACGAATCGACCCGGTTGATTTGATGACGGAACGCTTCGCCTCCGGGAAGGCCCGCCGCATACCACGACAGATGCTTGCGCGCGACGCGCACCCCGTACACCTCGCCGTAGAATTCGTAATGGTCGGAAAGATGCTCCAGAATGACTTCGCGGATCTCTTTTACACTTGGTGCGGGCAGCTTTCCGCCGTGGTCGAGGTAATGCCGGATTTCGCGAAAGATCCACGGCCGGCCTTGTGCTGCGCGGCCGACCATCACGGCGTCGGCGCCGGTGCGATCCAGGACCTCGCGCGCCTTCTCCGGGGAATCGATGTCGCCGTTTGCCGTCACCGGCACGCTCACGCTTTGCTTGACCGCGCGAATCGTTTCGTACTCGACAGGGCCGGTGAAGCCGCACTCGCGCGTGCGCCCGTGCACCGAGAGCGCGGCTATGCCCGCATCTTCCGCGATACGCGCGATCCGTACTGCGTTGCGGCTGGCCACGCTCCAGCCGGTGCGAATCTTGAGCGTGACCGGCACAGCCACGGCAGCGACCACGGCAGCAACGATCTGCGCGACCAGCGCCTCGTTACGCAGCAGCGCGGAGCCGGCCGCGACGCTGCAGACCTTTTTCGCCGGGCAACCCATATTGATATCGATGATCTGGGCGCCCCGATCGACGTTATAGCGCGCCGCGTCTGCCATCCATTCCGGATCGGAGCCCGCAATCTGCACGACGATGGGTTTAACTTCGCCCTCATGGTTCGTGCGGCGCAGCGATTTGTGGGTATCTCTCAGCCGAGGATCCGACGACACCATTTCCGACACTGCAAGCCCCGCGCCCAGACGTTTGCAGAGTTGCCGGAAAGGCCTGTCGGTGACGCCCGCCATCGGCGCGACAACCAGGTTGTTCTCGATATGATGAGAGCCGATGTGCAAGTTGGAATAGGCCGGAAAAAGTTACGAACTGCCAAAGTTGTGAATCGCGGGGAAGCGAATTATACCGAGTTTATGGCGCAGTGTTCCACGCGTTCGATATTCTCTTCGATCGTGTTGCGCTCAGTGCAGTCCGTACAACATCGCGCGCGTGAACGCGCGTTTCACCGGAGGCAGTGCATCGAGCAAAGTAAGCGCCAACCCTCGCGGCCAATGCAGCAGCGGCGAGTCCGCGCCGAAAATACCGAGCAGTCCATGCGTAAACGAAATCCCGGACCAGCGGTCGGCACGACGTCGTCGCGCATATCCGGCGAGACGCGCTCGCGCACCGATTTGAACGCGCGGCGTCGCAAGCAACTCTTGCGCCAGCTCGAAAGCGTCGCGGATGCCCAGGTTGAAGCCTTGACCTGCAACAGGATGCAGGGCCTGCGCCGCGTTGCCTACGAGTACGACGCGCTCGGCGACAACATGGTCGGCCAAGTCGAGCGCCAAAGTGAAGCTGCGCCGCCCCTCGACACGTGCAAACCCCCGGATGCGCGGGCCGAAGCTCGTCGCGAGGGCGGCAAGGAACGCGCCTTCCGGAAGCTCGATGAGGTCTTGCGCGCGCTCCGGCGTCGCCGTCCATACCAGGCCGTAATGATCGCCTTCCGGGAGCAGCGCTATCGGCCCTTCGGGCGTGAAACGCTCGAAGGCGACACCGCGATGCGCCTGCCGCGTCCATACCTTGGCCACGAGCGCGACCTGACGATAATCGTGGCGACGACGACGCAGCCTGACGACGTCTCCGCCGCCATCGGCAACCGCCGCGAGGCGGGTCGTCCACTCGACATCTTCGCCATGGCGCTTGCCGCGGACTTCGGCGAACGCGGGCGTGGCGTCGACGCGAGTTACATCGACGTCGTGCTCGACTCGAATGCCGCTGCGCGCCAGGGCCGAGTCGAGCGCCGACTGCAACGCGCGATAGCTCACGACGTAGCCGAGCGCCGGCAGATCGTGCTCCGCCGCGTCGAGTCGGACGTGTCCGAAGCCGCCGCGTTGCGAGATGTCGATCGCGGCAATCGGGGTCACCGCGTCGGTGCCCGACGCGACCTCCCCCCAGATACCAAGGCGCTCGAACACAAGGCGCGTACCGTGAGACAGCGCAAGCGAGCGGTCACCTCGCGCGCTGCCTCCGCGGGGTCTGGCATCCAGCGCGACGATCTCCATTTCGCCGTCGCGCAGCGCAAGCGCCAAAGTCGCCCCGACCGGGCCGGCGCCGACAATGACCAAATCCAGAAGCACCGTACGCGACTCGATTGCCGTCCCGCCGCTAACGGGCGCCTAAGGCGTTCTCTTCAACGCGGCATTTACAATCTGCATGCAGCTTCGACATCGTCAATAGTCTTAGGCGTCGCTGCGGTCAGGTTCTCGTTGCCCGCCGCGGTGACAAGCACGTCATCTTCGATTCGAACGCCGATGTTCCAGAACTCCTCGGGAACGTTGTCTCCCGGCCGGATGTAACAACCCGGTTCCACCGTCAACACCATACCGGGCTCGAGCGTCCGTGATTCGCCGTTGATGCGGTAGAGCCCGACGTCGTGCACGTCGAGCCCTAGCCAGTGACCCGCGCGGTGCATATAGAATTGCTTGTACGTACCTGTTTCGAGGACCGCATCGAGCGAGCCCTCGCACAGACCAAGGTCGATGAGGCCTCGCGCGAGCACACGCTCGGCGACCTGGTGATAATCGTGAAAAGCGCGGCCAGGCTTGACTGCGTCGATACAGGCGACCTGCGCCGAGAGCACCAGCTCGTAGACCGCCTTTCGCGCTCCGGCGAATTTGCCGCTCACCGGGAAAGTACGGGTGATGTCCGAGGCGTAGCCATGAAATTCGCACCCGGCATCGATCAACAACAGCTCGCCGTCCTGCGCCTGACGGTTGTTGTCGCGATAATGCAGGACGCAGGCGTTGGGGCCGGATGCCACGATCGACGGATACGCGACCGCCTGCGCGCCGAAGCGCAGGAATTCGTGCATCAACTCCGCCTCGACTTCGTATTCGTACCAGCCCGGGCGCGTGAGGCGCATTGCACGCCGGTGTGCTCCGCTGGAGATCTCCGCCGCCCGGCGCAACAGCGCGAGCTCCTGCGCATCCTTGTACAGCCGCATCGCGGCCAACGGGGCGCGGACGTCGACCACCGTTTCCGGCGCGGCAACGCCGGTGCGCACGCGATTGCGTACTTCATTCAGCGTCGCGGTGATCGCATCGTCCCACAAAGGATAGAGCCCGAGCGGCGCGTAGAGCGCAGGCCGGTCGCACGTCCAATCGGCGAGCTTGCCTCGAAGCTCCGCGATGGAATATGCCTCGTCGAAGCCGAAGATCTCCCTCGCAGCGTCGGGACCGTAGCGAAAGCCGTCCCATATCTCACGCTCGGGATTTTTGTCGCGGCAGAACAGAACCTGACGGGGATCACCCTCGCCCGAGCCGGCGGTCAAGACCACGACCGCCTCAGGCTCCGGAAAACCGGACAGATAGTAAAAATAGCTGTCAGGGCGGTAAGGATAATGCGTGTCGGCGTTGCGTATGGCTTCAGGCGCCGTCGGAATCGCCGCAATGCCGCCGCCTGTCTGCTGCTGCATATCGGCGATTAGGCGCTCGCGCCGCGCCCGATGGTGCTGATGATGTGCGCGAGGCATTACGGTAACATTCGCATGTGGTGTCGTCGTTCAGCGATTCGGCGCAGTCGGCTAACGAAGACATGCGCGAAGCCAAGCGTTCGATCCGCGCCCGCGTGTTGCGCGTGCTGGACGCGATGCCCGCCGACCTTCGAGCGTCGGCAAGCGGCGCGATCGTCGCGGCGCTTGCCGCGCGCGACGATTTTGCTTCGGCGACCACGCTGCTTCTCACGCTGCCTTTCGGCAGCGAATGGGACACGCGGCCGTTGATTGAGGCGGCGCTCGAACGGGGCAAGCGCGTGGCGCTGCCCCGCGTCAACGCAGGCTCGCGCATGCTAGATCTGTGCGCCGTGACCGACGTCGCCAGCGATGCAGCAAACGGATTCCGAGGAATTCCCGAACCCGGGATGCATTGCGAGCTGCTGCCAGTGGGTGCGATCGATTGGGTGCTTGTCCCCGGTGTGGCATTCGATGTCGAGGGACGCCGCATCGGCTACGGCGGCGGATACTATGATCGTCTTCTCGCGCTCCTATCCTCCAACGTCCGGCGCGTTGCCGGCGCGTTCGAGGTCCAAGTCGTCGATCGCGTTCCGGCGGCGGAGCACGATCTCGCAATCGAGGCGCTGGTCACCGAGTCGCGATCGCTGACGATTCCGCGCTGAGGCCCCGAAGATGGAAGGCTGCGGGACGTTGTGATAGGCTGGAGAGCCCGCTTCAGCAGGCTCCCAGCGCGCATTGTCGCCGCGCTGCCAGCCAAGCGGAAGTCGCGGGCCGATCCCCGAATTATCGTCCAACAAGCGAAAAGCGCCGCAATCATCTGAGGAGTGCGTCATGGACATCAACCCCGACGTCGATCCCCAAGAAACCCGGGAGTGGCTCGACGCGATCGACGGCGTCCTCGAGCATGAGGGCCCGGAACGCGCGCAATTCCTGATCGAGCAGGTGATCGACAAGGCCCGCCGCTCCGGCGCGTACGTGCCGTTCTCGGCGAACACAGCCTACATCAACACCATCCCTGTCGACCGGCAGCCGCACATGCCGGGCGACAATGCGATCGAGGAGAAGATCCGCAATTACGCGCGCTGGAACGCGATGGCAATGGTCGTTCGCGCGAACAAGCACACCAACGTCGGCGGCCACATCGCGAGCTACGCGTCGGCCGCGACCCTCTACGACGTCGGATACAACCACTTCTGGCACGCTCCGTCCGCCGACCACGGCGGCGATCTGGTCTTCGTGCAGGGACACTCCTCCCCCGGCATCTACGCGCGCGCCTTCATGCTGGGCCGCCTGACGGTCGAGCAGATGGACAATTTCCGCCAGGAGGTCGACGGAAAGGGCATCTCATCGTATCCCCACCCTTGGCTGATGCCGGAGTTCTGGCAGTTCCCGACCGTGTCGATGGGCCTGGGCCCGCTGATGGCCATCTACCACGCCCGCTTCATGAAATATCTGCAGGACCGTAGTCTCGCGCAGACCGAAGGCCGCAAGGTGTGGTGCTTCTGCGGCGACGGCGAAATGGACGAGCCGGAATCGATGGGTGCGATCGGCATGGCCGGGCGCGAAATGCTGACGGCCCGGTGCGAGGCAACGGCAAGATCATCCAGGAGCTCGAGAGCGACTTTCGCGGCGCCGGCTGGAACGTGATCAAGGTGATCTGGGGGACACACTGGGACACCCTCCTCGCCCGCGACAAAAAGGGCATTCTGATGCGTCGCATGATGGAGTGCGTCGACGGCGAATATCAGACCTTCAAGTCCAAGGACGGCGCCTACGTCCGCGAATACTTTTTCAATACACCGGAGCTCAAGGAGCTCGTTGCCGACTGGACGGACGCCGACATCTGGCATCTGAACCGCGGCGGCCTCGATCCGTTCAAGGTTTACGCAGGCTACCATGCCGCGGTCAATCATAAGGGCGAGCCGACCGTGGTTCTCGCCAAGACGATCAAAGGCTACGGCATGGGCGAGTCGGGCGAGGCGCAGAACATCACGCACCAGCAGAAGAAGATGTCGGTCGAATCGATCCGGACCATGCGCGACCGTTTCCAGATCCCCATTGCCGACGACAAGATCGAAGAGACCCCGTACATGATCTTCCCGGCGGGTTCGCGCGAGGCCGAATACATGAAGGCCCGTCGCATCGACCTGGGCGGCTTTCTCCCCGCGCGCCGGCGCCAGGCCGATCCGCTCGTCATTCCGCCGCTGAGCGCCTTCGAGCGCTTCCTCAAAAGCACCGAGGACCGCGAGATCTCGACGACCATGGCGTTCGTGCAGATCCTGCAGACGCTCATCCGCGACAAGAATATCGGCAAGCATGTCGTGCCGATCGTCCCGGACGAGTCGCGCACGTTCGGCATGGAGGGTATGTTCCGGCAACTCGGGATATGGAACCAGCTCGGCCAGCTCTACACGCCGCAGGACGCCGATCAGCTCATGTTCTACAAGGAAAGCAAGGACGGGCAGGTCCTGCAGGAAGGCATCAACGAGCCGGGCGCGATGTGCGACTGGATCGCGGCAGCGACGAGCTACTCCACGCACGGCGTGCAGATGATTCCGTTCTACATCTTCTACTCCATGTTCGGATTCCAGCGGGTGGGCGATTTAGCGTGGGCCGCCGGCGACATGCGCTCGCGCGGCTTCCTGCTCGGCGGCACCGCGGGACGCACGACGCTCAACGGCGAAGGGCTGCAGCACGAAGACGGCCATTCCCACGTCTACGCCGCAACGGTGCCCAATTGCATTTCGTACGACCCCACCTTCGGCTACGAAATCGCCGTGATCGTCCATGACGGATTGCGTCGAATGTATTCCGAGCAGCAGGATGTCTACTACTATCTGACGGTGATGAACGAGAACTACTCGCACCCGGCGATGCCCGAAGGCGCCGCGCCGAACATCATCAAGGGAATGTATCTGTTCAAGGCAGGCGACAAGAAAGCCAAGGGACCGCGCGTGCAATTGATCGGAAGCGGCGTCATCCTGCGCGAATCGATCGCGGCGGCCGAGCTTCTGGCGAAGGACTGGGGTGTCGAAGCCGACATATGGAGCTGTCCCTCTTTCACCGAGCTTGCGCGGGACGGCAATGCCGTGACGCGATGGAACCTGATGAATCCGACCGCAAAGCCGAAGGTGTCGCACGTCGAGAGCTCGCTCGCAACGACGCAGGGGCCGGTGATCGCATCGACGGACTATGTCCGCTCCTTTGCGGAACAGATCCGAGCCTTTGTTCCGCGGCGCTATGTTGTGCTGGGAACCGACGGCTACGGTCGTTCCGATACGCGAGAGAAGCTTCGACGCTTCTTCGAGGTCGACCGTCACTACATCACTGTTGCCGCATTGAAGGCGCTCGCGGACGAGGGAGACGTCCCGGCGGCGAAGGCGGCGGAAGCGTTCAAGAAATACGGCCTGGACAGCACCAAGCCCGCGCCGTGGACGGTGTGATTAGGCCCAGGGAAAGCATCAACCACAAAGACGCAGAGAAACCCTTTATCGGGACTTAGCGCGTGATTACAAGCTCAGCTTTCCTTGGCGTCTTTGCGTATCCGCGGTAAGGCTTTACCGCCGTCAAGTCTCGAGGTCCTCAATGAGCACAATCGAAGTCAAGGTCCCCGACATCGGCGACTTCAAGGACGTGCCGGTGATCGAGTTGCTCGTCAAGCCGGGAGACTCGGTCAAGGCCGAGGACTCGCTGGTGACGCTCGAATCGGACAAAGCGACGATGGACGTGCCCTCGCCGTCGGCAGGGAAGGTGAAGGACCTCAAGGTCAAGCTGGGCGATAAGGTCAGCGAAGGCAGTGTTCTTTTGACGCTCGATGCCGACGGCGCCCAAGCG
>VBCZ01000484.1 GCA_005889025.1 Betaproteobacteria bacterium | reverse complement strand
CCCGTACTGCGTGGCACGTTGTCGCGGCTTTGGCTGGACGTCTTTTTTCCCACCGATCAGCTCGACCATCATCTTCTTGCGCCGGCAAAAATGCAGGCAGCGCTCGAGCACTGGCCGTCAAAGTTCCCGCTTGAGGGTCTTCAGCGACGACAGCTGCTCGCCGCCGCCTGCGTGCGAGTCGCGCGCGCCAGCATCAGCGCTGGCGAGCATCTGCAAGCAGGGGCATGGCTCATGCGTGCGATGCAATACGACTACGCCAGTGTCCGTCGCTGGGGATTCTGGTCACTGGCGGCCAAAGCATGTGCGGGTCGCCGACCGGCAGAGTGGTTGCGCCGCGGTGCGCGCCACGCGGTGCATGTGTCTAAGTCACGGTGGGATTCCCGATGAAGCTCGTATTGATCGGAGCCCGCAAGGATGGACAGGCGCAGCTCGTGCTCGATCTACTCTCCATCAACGGGTCCCACGAAGTCGTGGCATTTCTGGATGAAACGCCTTTACTCTGGAACACGATGGTTCATAACATCCCGGTCCTCGGTCCGCCGGCCGCGATCGACAAGGCAGTCGCCATCGGTGCAACCGCCGGATTGGTGTCGATTGGAAGCGGGGCGGCACGAGAGCGCCTGGGCGCCCCCATTGTTGCGGCCGGGCTCGAACTTGTCACGCTCGTCCATCCTCGTGCCTATGTTGCTCCTTCCGCCACCTTGGGCCGCGGTGTATTCGTTGGCCCGATGGCCGTCGTAGGGACTGGCGCGGTAATTGAGGACTCTGTCCTGGTCGGGCCCACCGCCTTCGTGAGCCATCACGTGAGAATAGGAGCCTGCTCGAGTGTTTCCGGACACGCCAGCGTCGGCGGTCGTTCACGGGTCGGCTGCCGGGCTTTTCTCGGACTCGGCGCCATCATTCTCCCGGGTATCACCGTGGGCGACGATGCGGTGGTGGGCGCTGGCAGTGTCGTGACTCACGACGTGTCGCCGGGCGCGACCGTCGCGGGCGTTCCCGCCAGGGTGCTCAAACGCTGAGACCACTAAGTTTGGCTGTTTGCGCACCCATTCCGGAAATGACGCACTCGCTGTTCCTGCCGATAACGCTCGGCATCTATTACATGCTGCGCGGGCGCGCGCGCAATCTCTGGCTGCTCGGAGCGAGCCTGGTCTTCTACGGGTGGGGCGAGCCCAAGTTCCTGTTTGTGATGCTTGCCTCCATCGTCAGCAATTTCCTGCTTGCGCTATGGATCGAGCGCAGTCGCAATACACGACAGGCGCGCATTGCATTGACGCTCGCGGTAGTGATCAACATCGGGTTACTGGCCACTTTCAAATACGCCAATTTCTTCGTTGACGGATTAAATACCGCGGCAGAAGTCCTGTCCTTGCGGCAATTGGTCATACCGGCGATCGCGCTACCGATAGGAATCTCCTTTTTTACCTTCCATGCGCTGTCCTATGTAATCGATGTTTACCGTGGCGACGCGGCCGCCCAGCGCAATCCGTTCGACATGGCGCTCTACATCTCGCTCTTTTCGCAGCTCGTCGCCGGACCGATCATCAGGTATCACGACATCGCGCCGCAGCTGCGCAACCGTTCCGTCACGCCCGCGATGTTCGGACGCGGTGTGGAGAGATTTATCGTCGGTCTCGGCAAGAAGGTCCTCATCGCCAACACGCTGGCCGTGCCCGCCGATCTCATCTTCAGCCTGCCGGGGGAACAACTCACCACGAGCGTCGCCTGGCTCGGTGTGCTCTGTTATACGCTTCAGATCTACTTCGACTTCTCGGGGTACTCGGACATGGCCATCGGCCTGGGCCTGATGTTCGGATTCCGTTTCCTCGAAAACTTCAACTACCCCTATATCTCGCAGAGTGTCACGGAGTTCTGGCGACGCTGGCATATCTCGCTCTCGACCTGGTTCCGCGATTATTTGTACATCCCGCTCGGCGGTAACCGTGTTCCGCCGTGGCGTGTATACGTGAACCTCATCACCGTGTTCTTCCTGTGTGGCTTATGGCACGGCGCCAGCCTGAACTTCATCATCTGGGGCTTGTACCACGGAACCTTCCTGGTGCTGGAACGCATGGGCTTATCCCGCTGGCTGGCATCCTCCTGGGCGCCGGTGCGCCACATCTATGTTCTGCTGATGGTGATGGTGAGCTGGGTCTTCTTCAGAGCGGCTTCCTTGCCTGACGCTTGGAGCTTCCTGCAGGTTATGATGGGCCATTCGACAGCCTCCAGCCTCGAGCAACCCCTGGCCCTTTACCTCGATTCGGGAGTACTGCTTGCATTGGTCATCGGGATCGTTGGATCGACGCCCATACTTCCAGCAATCAAACGCTGGTGCGAGCGCTCTCCAAGCATTGGCCTGGCGCTCGGGACGAGCGCAGTCGAGGTTGTGGCGCTTGGGTCGATCCTGACTGTCTCCTCCATGCTGCTGGCCGCTGGGACATACAACCCGTTTATCTATTTTCGATTCTGACAATATCTCGAAATGATCGATGGCGCTTTAGAGTCGCGTCTTAGGCAGCGTTTGTTGAAGCAGTGATAGCAAAATGACGCACTCAAGTCCGCATTCAGAGATGGCTTCCGGCGCCAAGTCGACAATCCAAGGCGAACGCATGGTGGGCCGTGGAGCCGGTAAATTCGCCTATCTCATTCTAAGATGTTTGAATGGCCAGATCATCGAAAACGGGCATCCGAAATGCGAGTTCGGGCGCCGACCAGAGCTCACTGCGTCATGGAAATGGGATGGGACGCATCTCGAAGTCAGGAGCGACGAGTTCGGCTTCCGGCCGCTGTTTTACTGGGGTAATGCAAATTCAATAATCGTTTCGGAGTCTGTAAACCCAATCCTTCAGACCATCGAGGATCCAACGCTCGACCTTGTTGCCCTGTCGGTATTCCTCCGCATCGGTTGCTTTCTCGGCGAAGACACCCCCTTTCTCGGCATTCGGCAGCTGGAACCGAACTCGATATTGACTTGGTCGTCGGTTGACGGGTTGCGCATTCGCACAGGCCCAAGGCCTTCGGCAAATGTATTGCGAGGGACTACGCGCACGTGCGCGGTCAGAACATACACCGAGCTTTTCCAAAAGAGCATCGAGCAGACTATCGCAGGCCGCGACATAGGCCGACTTGTCGTGCCTCTGTCAGGCGGGCGCGACAGCCGCCACATTGCATTTGCATTGGACTCCGCCGGAACGACACCCTCTGCTTACGTTAGCGCGGTGCATTTGCCCTGGAAGAATGATGAAGACGTTCGAATCGCAAAGCTCGTAGCCGAGGCGCTCGGTGGGCGCCATATTGTAGTGCCGCAGCCTCGATTCTTCCTGGCGAACTGCGTTAACTCAATTCGGGAAACCGGCTTCCTAGGCCACGAGCACGCATGGCAACTGCCCGTACGGGATTGGATCATCGGGAACGCGGATACGATCATAGATGGGATCGCAGGCGACATGATGTCGGGTGGCTTGTATCAGACACAGCAGTTACATCAAGACTTCAAGACGCGCAACTTCAAAGCGATCGCCGATCAGCTATTCGCCCATTCGACCTTGGCAGGCTGGGAAGGCATAGTCGCTCCCGAGCTAAATGAAGCTCTATCGCCTGATGTCGCGTATACGCGATTGTTGCAGGAGCTGGAGCTGCACCTCACGCATCACAACCCCGCACGGTCCTTCTATTTCTGGAATCGGACGCGACGCCAAATTGCACTTGCGCCATTCTGCGTCTTGCGCGGCGTACGAGTCGCTACGCCCTATCTGGACCTCGAACTATGGTCATTTCTCGATAGCCTTCCCTTTGATATCGTCGCGGACCACACTTTTCACGACGAAACGATCTGCCGCGCCTACCCAGCGCTCGCGCACATCCCGTACGAAAACAAGCACGCTCCCAGGCCGTTTGGCCGCACCGAACCGCTCGGCATCGGAGTTGACTTTCTTCGCCTTCTGCCGTCCTTTACCCGGGCGAAAGGCATTAACTGGCTACGGATGATAAGAAGAGGCGTTGGTTCATTACGCGATCACAGACTTTGGTGGAATCAGTCGGGCGCACTTTACCTTCTCGCACTACTTGACGTACCCAATCTGAAGCTGCGCTGACCAATAGGTTACAGGCTAGGAACAATTTTTTCGGATCCGCCGAATTACTGAGGTGATTATTATCGCGCTTTTCCTCAGCGCGATTTGTCTGCCGCTCGCCGGCAAGTTGCTCCCGGCAGAGGGCGCATTCGCGCTGACCGAGAACCGGAGGCCCGCACCGCTGCCGACCATCGAATTGGGCACGCCGGGATGGGGTTGGTCGATCCTCACTTTTCCACGCCGCTTCGAGCGCTATTGGAACGATTCGTTCGCGTTCCGCTGGTACTTGATTCGCTGGCATAGCATCGCCAAGCTCGCACTCGGCATCTCACCATCGCCCAAGGCTCTTGTCGGTCAGAACGGGTATCTTTTCTATGCTGCCGAGCAATCCGTGGATTATTTTCGAGCCGTCAAGCCGTTTGCGGCGCGCGAGCTCGTCCAGTGGCGGGCAGAGCTGGAGAAGCGGCGGGCGTGGCTCGCCGAGCGCGGCATACGCTATCTGGTCGTCGTTGCGCCCAGTAAGGAAACGATCTATCCGGAATTCATGCCGCCCGCGCTGCGCCCGGTGCGCCCGGAGACCCGCCTCGATCAGCTCCTTAAGGAGTTGGCCGCGCACTCGAGCGTGGATGTGGTCGACTTGCGGCCCGCGCTGCGCCGCGCCAAGGAAACGCAACGGGTCTATCACCAGACCGATACCCATTGGAACGATGCCGGCGCAATGATCGCCTATGGAGAAATCCTGGCACGCCT
>VBCZ01000483.1 GCA_005889025.1 Betaproteobacteria bacterium | reverse complement strand
CTCGGTCAAGGACGTCGGCGCGCTATTCGACTGGATCCGCGCCCAACCCGATCTCGACGCCGATCGTGTCGTCATCGAGGGAGGCAGCTACGGGGGCTACATGGTTCTTGGCGTCGCCACCAACTTTCCGGATCGCATGGTCGGAACGATCGACATCGTGGGCATCGCCAACTTCGTATCGTTTCTCGAAAACACCGAAAGCTACAGGCGCGACCTTCGTCGCGTCGAATACGGAGACGAGCGGGACCCGGCGATGCGCGCGTTTCTCACCCGGATTTCGCCGGTCACCAATGCACAAAAGATAAGGGCGCCCCTTTTCGTCGTTGCCGGCCGGAACGACCCGCGGGTGCGCTATACCGAGGCCGAGCAAATCGTCGCTGCGGTGCGCAAGAATGGCGTACCCGTCTGGTACCTGCTCGCGGACAACGAAGGGCACGGCTTTGCGCGCAAGGAGAACGCGGACTATCTTTTTTACGCGATGATTGCCTTCGTTCAGGAGCGGTTACAGAAGCCCTAGCGGGAAAGCACTCGCGCTCCATCCTCGGCAAGAACGGGCCGACATTTGGCGCCGTCAGCACTGCTCCGGCTGCCTTGGAGGCTTCGCCTACACGCAAATCAGGGCGCGTCCTATATACGGACGACGATGCACCGGGCGAAACTGAAGCCGTTTTTCAAACCGATTGGGCGCATCCCCATGAATCACGACAGATCGAAGCCTGCCTCGGTAGCCCGCAGCCGCGGCATCAGGCGAGAGGGTGCACTTCAGGGCAGTACAATGCGCGTGGGGCCCAGGCTGTTGCTATACGTACTCGACACGGAGGTCCCGCAGGATCGGCACACTCGCAGGGTGAAAGCTTCGGGCCATCGCGGGATGTAATGTTCGCGATCGATGCTTGAGGCGGCGAAGGTCCGCGCGCCGTTAGCTCACTCATCGAACTCGCACGCGTCCTCCCTGGTCATTCGCGCAGCGCTGGCCCGCGCCGGGTCTGCCCCGCAGCGCATTGTGCGAGTGCGTGCGGGGACTTGGCTATCATCCCGGCAACCTTCGATTCTTAGCGCTTCGGCACCTTAAAGCGCGCGATGGTCCATCGCGTGACATCTTCCTCCGGCTCGTCGCCCACAGCAGGCGTCAGAGGCAGGGCAAGGTTGGTCACATACATGTGCTCACCGACGACCACCATGCTCGCGGGGAACAAAAGGCCGCGGGGCGTGCCGTCATGTGCGATGCCTTGGAATTCGCCCGCGCGGGCAACGACTCTTCCCTTGCTGTTGAGCGCGACAAGCTCGTCCGCCTGATTCGCCGCCGCCCACAACAGACCGCTTTTCGTGTCGAAGAGCAAGCCGTCGGCCCCATGCACGCTTTCCGCAAAGACGGTGAGTGCCTTGCTTGCAACATTCATCTGCAGCACGTGGTTGTCACCTGTATTGGCGATGAACAATACGGTCTGATCGCCGTTGAGCGCTAATCCGTTTGCGCCGAACGGTGGGAACCCGGCGGTCGCAAGAAGCGGATCGTGCGACACTGTCGTCACCAAGCACGGCGGCGCACAAGTCTTAGCATTATCGATGCGAAAGATTGCGCCCTGGAAGGAATCAGACACGTAAAGGTTGCCTGCAAGGTCGAAAACCATGCCATTGGGCGCGGCCTTGGCGGCGCCGAAGGTAATCGTGTCCGAGCTGCCGTCCGGATTGGGAACGCTGCGCGGAGAAGGCGGGCCTATCGACGGAAGCGTGGCGATGTCTTCCACCGCCGTCGTGCTGGTGAAATCCGCCGCGATGCGCTGAACCTTCGATCCGCCGAAATTGAGGATGAAAACCTTGTTGTGGGCTGCGTCGAATTCCAGGCCAAGCAGCGGGGTTCCGCCAAAATCGCGCTGCGCCGCGATGTGGCCATGTTTGTCGAACCTTATGAGCTTGTTGGCGTTGGGGCCGAAGTCGAATGTTCCGGCATAAATCTCACCGGTGGCAGGATTTGCGGTGATGCCCTCGGGGAAACGCACGCCGTCGGGCAAGACTGCAAATTGCTCGACGTCGGTCCAATCAGGCGCTCCGCGTTCGTCGGCAAGAGACACGCCTGCGGCCGTCGCAAAGGCGCCGGCGAGGAAACCGACAATAAGCTGTTTCTTCATGATTTTCCTCCAGAATATTTCGACACACGGGGAATTTTGGTAAGGGATGGAAGCGATGTCAACTTCGGCACGCATTGATGCAAAAAGCACGCGTGCACGAAGTATTCTCACGACCGGGGCGGCATGAGCCTCATTTTGTGGGCCAGCGAGACGCAGTGCCGCGAAAACCCTGTGTACTGGCTTTGTCTCCTCCTCCAATCCTCGACCCTAAACGACATCAACGGGACATCAACGCATGTTCAGCTTTTCCTTGATGAGCGCCAGCTCGCGTTCCATCGCAGTGATCTTGCGCTGCTGGGCGGACAGCTTCGTATCCTTTTGCTTGAGCAGTTGATGCAATCCCTGGATTGCGGCGAGCGCCACGCCGTCTGCGTCGATCGTGCTGATGCCTTTGGGTGTCTCGCCCAAGCCGAATGCCGCATGGAAGTCCTGCGCCATCGGACCCATGTGGCGGATCGATGTGTCCTGGCTTTTCCAATTCCAGGTAGCGATGGGCATCGCGGTCACTTTGCGCAACACATCCTTCGTATCTACCAGCCGCAGATTGTCCTTGCCGGCGCGATCGCTAGCCGCTATCCATGCTTGCGAGCCTGGCGCCAAGGTGACTCCGGTGTAGTGGCCCTGCATATTCGTGCCATCATTTCCGGCAAACATATAAATGCCTCCTTCAGCGCGGACCACGAAGCGATTGGGGGCCCCGCACTGAACGACATTGACTGTGGTGGTATCGCCCCACACAAAACAACCGTCGAAGTCGGCGTTGGCGTGAAAGCCCGCTGCCAAACTAGAGCTGCCGTTGGCTATATTGGCAGTGCCGCCGGGAACAGCGCTTTCGTTACCGACGGCGGTATTTGTGAAGCCCCCGGCGACGTTGCTGGAGATGCCACTGGCGGTGTTGTTATTTCCCCCGGCGACGGTGCTGGAGTCGCCGCTGGCGGTGTTGAGAGAACCCCCACCCACGGTGCTGTTGTTGCCAGTGGCGGTGTTATTCTGGCCACCGCTATCGGTCGCAAACTGGCCGGTGATCGTGTGCGTCCCGCCGTAGTTAGTGGGCCGATTGAAGTAGCCGAGAATGTCGATGATCACGTGCGTCTGCCCGGAGGCATAGGCGCTGAAATCGGCCGTGCAGCCACCTCCGGTGCATAGCGGCACGATCTGAGCATTCGCCGGCTGCGCTCCTGGGCCCCACCAGTTCACCGACGCCGCGAGCGGCCGCGCCTGATTCGACGGCCAAAAGGTGACGAACTCCGGTCCACCCACGGTGTTTGCCAGTGTCGGGTTGAACATGACCGCGACGGGACGAACCGGAATCCCGCAATTGGTGGCGGAGCCGCCTTGGGCAGCGAAGCCGCCCGGGCTGAACGCCAGCCAGTTGCGCTGCGTCTGAGGCGCAAACACCCCGCCGGCGCCCAAGCGGGTATCGACGATCCGGCACGGCACTACCGGCGTGTACACGAGATCATCGGTGGTATCGCCCAGTGCCTTGGTGTGCTTCAGCGCCGGTGAGACCGCCGCATCGGTGCGCACCAGCGCACCGGAGACGACATCGCGCAAGCCCTCGACGCTTCCCGCCAGACTCGCCGCGAGCAGGTGATCCGCGCGCAGCCCCGACAGGATCTGTCGCAATTGCGCCGCGTCGACCCCGGCATTCGAGCTTTCCAGGCGATCGCCCCACTCGCCGACGATGCGCTCGATCACGGTTGCGCGGTTCTGATCGATGGTCAGCAGCGCATTGGGTGCAAGATGTTGTGCCCAAGCGTTGCCGGCTATCGAGCCGAGTGCCGCCACGGCAACAATCATGATTGTGCGTCGAGCCATTGTGTCCTCCGTCATGTATTTACTCGGACAGGTTGCATCCACCACCCAGACATTAGTCCTTCTCAGAAGAGGAACGCAATCGATCATGCGTCGCCGTTCCCTTTTGCTGACGAACGGCGTGGGATTTGACTCGCGCAAGGCGAAATATTGTCATGTGTTGTATTCTACGATTTGATTTGTCGGTGATTGTCTGACGATAAATTCGCATTGGGCGTTCGCGCACATGATCCGGCGCCGCTTCGCAAGCGACTCGCGCGACAGCACGTCGCCGGAGCC
>VBCZ01000482.1 GCA_005889025.1 Betaproteobacteria bacterium | reverse complement strand
GACATCACCGACGTCCTCACGCCCATGAAGGCGAACTTCCTGCCGAACACGGTCGAGACAACCTATCTCCAGAACGACAAGGACAAGAAACGCGCCTACTACGCGTTCCCTCTGAAGCAGCAGACGATGCACATCCAGTACTGGATCGATCTGCTGGGCACCGCCGGTTTCAAGGAGTCGGACATTCCCACCGGCTGGAAGGACTACTGGTCGTTCTGGTGCGACAAGGTCCAGCCGGCATACCGGCAGAAGACCGGCACGCGCAACTACGCGACCGGCTTTCCGATGGGGGTCGATTCGAGCGACTCGTTCTATTCCTTCCTGACTTTCATGGACGCGTACAACGTCAAGCTGGTCGACGATAACGGCAAGCTCCTGGTCGACGATCCCAAGGTAAAGCAGGGGCTCATCAACGCGATGACCGACTACACCATGCCATACACCAAGGGCTGCACGCCGCCGTCGTCGACCACCTGGAAGGATCCCGACAACAACGTCGCCTTTCACAACAAGACCATCATCATGACTCACAACGCGACCATTTCGATTGCCGCGAAGTGGCTCGACGATATGAACAACGAGACGCTGTCCGCCGAGCAGCGGGCCCAGGCGAAAAAGAACTATACCGAGCTGATCGCCACGGCGGGTTTCCCGAACAAGCCCGATGGCTCGAAGATGGTCTACCGGGCGGCGGTCAAGACCGGTGTGATCTTCCAGGGTGCGAAAAACAAGAAGCGCGCGAAGGAATTCGTCGCCTTCCTCCTTCAGGACGAGAACCTGACGCCGTACGTCGAAGGATCGCTGGGACGCTGGTATCCGGTAACCAAGGCCGCCGCAGAGCGGCCATTCTGGAAGGCCGATCGTCACCGCCAGGCGGTGTACAACCAGTTCCACGCCGGGACCGTGACTTTCGAGTTCACCAAGAACTACAAGTTCACGATCGTCAACAACGAAAACGTTTGGGCCAAAGCGATGAATCGCATTGTGAGCGAGAAGGTGCCTGTCGACAAGGCGGTCGACGAAATGATCGCGCGCATCAAGGCGATTGCGGGATAGCGTGTGATGATACCGGCCCTCACCCCTGCCCCTCTCCCGCAGGGAGAGGGGTTCATTTTTTCGCCTCTCCCCCTGCGAGAGGTGTTCGTTTTTTCGCCTCTCCCCTTGGGAGAGGCCGACGTGCGAAGCGCGTCGGGTGAGGGCAGCAGCTCTCACTTGTTCTCTCGGTATCCAACGAAGACGTGTCAACGCTAGCTCTTCCACGCGCCGAACCCGCCATGCCGGCGGGGCCGGCCAAAAAGCGCCTGTCGCCCTGGCAGGCGTGGGGCATGATCATGATCGCCCCGTACGTGCTGGTCTTTCTGGTTTTCGTGGTGTACCCCATCGGCTACGGACTGTGGCTCGCGCGCCATCCCGAAAGCTATGTCAGGCTCGTCGACGATCCTGTCTTCGCGCGCTCGGTCGTCAACACGCTGGTGTTCTTGATCGTCGGCATCAACCTCAAGATGATCGTCGCGCTGTTCCTGTCGGGCTTTTTCGTGCAGGCGCGGACATGGATCAAGTGGCTGTCGCTGGTGTTCATCCTGCCGTGGGCGGTGCCGTCGATCCCAACGATCCTGTCGATCAGGTTCATGTTGAATCCAGAGTGGGGAATCATCAATCATCTGATCTTCCGGTTTACCGGCGCCGACGGCCCCAATTGGTTGAACGAGCCCTCGATTGCGCTGGCGATGGCGATCCTGGTCCACATCTGGAAATCGCTGCCGTTCTGGACGCTGATCCTGATCGCCGGCCGTCTCGCCATTCCGAAGGAAATGTACGAGGCCGCGTCGGTCGATGGCGCGACGAACTGGCAGAAATTCAAGTTCATCACCTGGCCGTCCATGCAGACGCTGTATCTG
>VBCZ01000112.1:21324-27312 GCA_005889025.1 Betaproteobacteria bacterium | reverse complement strand
GGATCGGTATGGCGCTCGATTCGGCGCTCAATCTGGTCCAGTGGAACCGCGTCGCGACGATCCTTCTGGCGATCTTCGCTATTGTCATTCTTGCCGAGATCGCCGTCACTTTCGTGCGAAAGCGTATCTTATAGACATGGCGGTTATCGCGGTCTTCAATCCCAAGGGAGGTGTCGGCAAGACAACGACCGCGCTCAATCTTCTCGCCGGGATCGCACAACGCAAGCAACGGCCGCTGGGCGTCGACCTCGACCCGCAAGCGCATCTATCCGGCGTATTTGGAATTCATCCGCGTCTTGCCGATGATTCGATCTACGCATTTTTCATGCGCCAGCGCCCGTTGACCGACGTCGCCGAGATCACCGACAGCGGCGTCTTTCTCTGCCCGGCGCATCTCGACCTCGCCAAGCTCGATGCGCTGCTCGGGAAAGGCCTCAATGTCGTTACGCGCTTGCGAAGCGCGCTGCGCGCACCCGGAGTCATCCCCGGACCGGTCGTTATCGACTGCTGCGCGTTCCTCGGCGTCCTGTCGCTGAACGCGATTTTCGCTTGCGATCTGCTCGTCGTTCCGGTGTCGGCCGATTTCCTGGCATTCGAAGGTGCGCAGCAAGTCGAACGCAGCCTCAACGCGCTCGAACCCGTGTTCAAGCGCCGCCTGCCGCGCCGTTACGTTTTGACCCGATACGACGCGCAGCTCAAGATGAGCACGGATGTGGCCGACCTCATGCCATTAGCGTTTCGAAGCGACGAGATCTGCTCGACGCGGATTGCTGAAGGCGTCGGTCTGGCGGAAGGCCCTTCGCGTTCGCAGGATGTGTTCCGGCACGCGCAGCAGAGCCGCGGTTCGCGCGATTATCAGATACTGATCGAGGAGCTAGTGAGCGCCGGGTTTATTACGTAGCATCGAACGCGCGAGCGCCGGAATGGTTACCGGGTCGTTGCCGATGCCCAAGGCGCTTTGAAAATCCAGCGGCTCGCTGCATCGAACCGCTTCGCTGTTGCAGGAAACGATTACGCAATGGTGATACATCTGCCGCAAGCGCCTCTCGGCGTCTTGACGGTTCCCGGCCATGATGCAAATGTTGTCGACACGCTGCCCGCTGCGCGTCTTGATGTTGAATGCAAACCGGGTCATTAGATTTTCCTCTCCGCTGATCGGCCGGCGCGCCGGAGGCCAAGCTTATCCATGCTCACAGCTGATATTTATGCAAATATCATACCGAGCGGCGCCCGACCGGGTGCGACGGAATCGCTGCTTCGGCATTGGGCCTTCGGTTTCAACGTCGACATCGGCCTTATTCGACCATTTCAATGAGAGTGTGTGCACACTCATGATAAAAAACAGATGCTGGTGGCCCGGCGAGCAGCCCGTCCTCTGAACCGACGCTTGTTTGCCGTCCTGCGTCAACGCCGACCTCAAAGCGGCTTCCGAAGCCATCGTGCCGGTTGGCTACGGGAGGACGGAGCCAACCACGCACGGGCGCGATAAGCATCGAAATGACCTCAAGTCTTTGTCATTCCAAGGGCGGGATGTGATCGGCTTCTAGACCCGCCTTTGATGCGGTCGGCACCAAGACCCTGCCGGAGAGCGTGAGCTCGAGGTCCGCTCGGCGAACCCTGATGAGGACCGCTGTGCGGTCGGATTTGCGCAGGCATAGACGAAGGAACGGTCGCTTGAAATTCTCCATCGCCGCCTGCATCGACCTAACGGACGAGGGCTCCGGCGCCATGAAGGGGTCCCGTTGAATCGCCGAGCCGACCGGAGCACAATCCCGGCACCCAAGTTTCGAAGATCAAAGGCGAGGTCCTGACGATGTTTTGCGCACAATGCGGTCAAGTCCTGACCGAGGGAACCAAGTTTTGCTCGCACTGCGGCGCGCCCGCCCCCTCTGCCGCGTCTCCTTCGAGCACTTCAGGGCCGCAACCCGGCGTCGAGCCCGTACCTGCCCCCGCAACGACGTCTGCCGGCGCCTTCCCACCGCTGGACTCCGGCACGATGCGCGGATTGCTTGACCGCATCAAGGCAATACTGCTCTCGCCCTCGACCGAATGGCCGCGGATCGCCGCCGAGCCGGCGACTGCGGGTTCGATCTACATAGGCTATGTGGCGCCACTGGCGGCGATCGGCGTCATCGCCGGTTTCGTCGGCCATACCCTCATCGGCGTCAACGTGCCGTTTGTCGGCCTTGTGCACACCGGAATATTCGCCGGGCTCGTCACAGCCATCCTGAAATTTCTGCTGTCGTTTCTGAGTGTATTTCTGGTCGCGTGGCTGGTCGACGTGCTCGCACCGACTTTCGGCGGCCAGCGCGACTCATTGCGCGCGCTGAAAGTCACTGCATACAGCTACACGCCGGCGTGGGTTGCCGGAATCCTGCACATCATCCCGGCGCTTGGGGTTCTTGCTGCTCTGGCAGGTCTCTATGGCCTGTATCTGCTTTATCTCGGCCTGCCGGTGCTGATGCAGTGCCCGAAAGACAAGTCTGTCGGCTATACCGTCGTGCTCGTGATTTGCGCGATCGTGATATGGGTGGTCATCGCCGCGCTGTCGACCTGCGCCATTGCCGGACTGGGATTCGTCGGCCTGGGCGCCATGAGTGGTGTCGGCGGTGACAAGGCGACAAGCGCCGCCGCTGCCGGCGTGCTGTCCAACGTGTTCGGCGGCAAGACCGACGCCGATCGGGCGCGCGTCGGCGATGCGCTGTCTCAATTGCAAAAAATGGGCGAGCAAGCCGAGCGTGCGGACAAGTCGTCACGTGCGGGGTCGGCCGCGTCCGGATCCAATTCGGCGGCTGACATGACCACGGCGCTCAATGCGGTCGGCCAGATCATGACCGGTGGAAAAGACATCCAGCCCATCGATTTTCACAAGCTCAAGGACCTGCTGCCGGAAACGCTGCAAGGGATGCGCCGAAACGAGGCGTCCGGACAGAGTGGAGAGGCAATGGGCATCAAGGGCTCGAGCGCCTCCGCACGCTACAGCGACGGCGCTAACGCCAGCTTGCGGGTCGAGATCGCGGACATGGGGTCGTTGTCAGGACTGGCGAGTCTGGCCGCGAAGTTCGACCCCAAGATGGAAAAAGAGACCGATTCTGGTTATGAAAGGGCGACCATGGTGAACGGCCAGCTTTTCCATGAGCGCTACGACCGGCGCGCGAAAAGCGGCGAGGCGACCATTCTCATCGGCGACCGCATCAGCGTGACCGTCGACGGCTCCGGAATCGACGCTGCTGCGCTAAAAGGCGCTCTCCAGGAAATCGATCTTTCCAAACTCGCGGCGCTGACCGCCTCTGGTCGCTAGAACCGGCGCCGCCTCGCTACATTCGCCCAAATTACACCGAGTTGTCGGGCCTCAAGTTAATCCGCGAGGAGAAAGTCAGTCAACTCGGCGAATCCTTCGCCGCATGCGCGGACCGTGACGTACGCGGGCGCAGTCGCAATGCGATCGGCGAACTCGCGCACGTTGGCCACGCCAACCGAGTGAGGAAAGAAGTCGAACATCGGCGCATCGTTGGGCGAGTCACCGATAAAAATGAACTGCTCACGCGCAATCTCGAGGTCGATGCCAAATTCGTGGGCGAATAGCATTCGGGTCATCGACAGCTTGTCATAGCTGCCGAACCATCCGTTAACGTGGATGGAGGAGATTTTCGCGCTCATCCCTTCGTGGCGAAGGATGTCCGCGATGCGCTCTGCGCTCGCAAAAGACAAGGGCTCGACATCCTCGCGATAGTCGATCGCCAGGTCGGTCTCACGGAAGGCCTGGTCCGATGCAAGCGCGCAACCCGGTACTTCGCGCAGGACTTTCGCTGCAATACTCTCCAGCCGGGAGCGATTGTGGCGGCGCTCGGCGTCGGCCGCGACGTAGCACCTCCGCAACTTTCGAGCCGCGCCGTCATAGATCATGTACAGGCCGCCGTTTTCTCCGACCACGGCGTCGACCGGCCACATGCGCGCGATGTGGTCGCACCAGCCGGCGGGCCTGCCGGTAACCGGCACGACCCGCCTACCTGACGCATGCAGCCGCTCCATCGCCGCGTATGCGGCCGCACCGATGCGTCCTGAGGTCGAAAGCGTGTCATCGATGTCGGTGAGAACGCCGCGCATGCCCCGGCGCACGTCGCTCGACATGGCTGCAAGCGGCTGCATCATTCGTCAGTCCGCTGCCTCATGTATCCAACCACGGCCTCGCGCTGAGCCGCGGACATGTGCAAACCGCATTTCGAGCGGCGCCACAAAACGTCGTCCGGGTCGCGCGCCCATTCCTGCGCGACCATGTAGTCGATTTCCGCGGCGTAAAGCGTGTCCCCGAAGTACGCGCCGAGGTCGGAGGTCGTTCTGGCGGCGCGCAGAACACGCGCCGTGCGGGTGCCATGGCGGCGTACCACGGCGGCCAGATAGTCAGCGTCCAGCGAGGGAAAGCACGCATCCATCTGTGCGCAATACGACGCCACGCCGCCGCGCGGCATGTCGCCGCCCGGAAGGGGCTGCGAGCGTGTCCAGGCCGGCTTCATCGCGGGGAAAAAGCGTTTGAGCTCCTGCAGCGCTTGCTCGGCGAGCCTGCGATAGGTCGTGATCTTTCCGCCGTAGATCGACAGCATCGGCGCTTCGTCGCCTTGCCCGTCATCGAGTTTGAGCACGTAATCGCGCGTCACGGCGGAGGGATCGGCGGAGCCATCGTCATAGAGGGGACGAACACCGCTGTAGGTCCAGACGATGGAGGCGGCCGACACGGGTTTTTCGAGATAGCCATTGACGATGCCGCAGAGATATTCGATCTCTTCGGATGAAATTCTCGGATGCTCGTACTCCTCGCACGGAATGTCCGTCGTGCCGATGAGCGAATACTCGTCTTCGTAGGGGATCACGAAAACAATGCGGTTGTCAGCGCTTTGCAATATGAATGCGTGATCCCGACCGTGCACACGTGGCACCACGATATGGCTGCCCTTGACATGACGGACGCTGGCGCGGCCCGGCGCCCCACTCAAGTCGTCATGAACCTGCTTGACCCAGGGGCCGGCTGCATTGACGATCGCAAGTGCGCGGTGCTCGCAGGTCGAGCCATCGGGTCCCTGCAGGGTCATGCGCCAGGTGCGTCCTTCACGATGCGCAGCGACCAGCCGGGTGTGCACGCGGATGTCCGCGCCGAGCTCCCGCGCGCCTAGGGCATTCAGCACGACCAGCCGCGCATCGTCGACTCGCGCATCCGAGTAGACGAAGCCTTTGTGAAATTTGTGCTTCAACCCTTCTCCCCACGGGCTCGTCGCGAGATCGACACCGAACGACGAGGGAAGGGTCTTGTGCCCGCCAAGGTGATCGTAGAGAAAAAGCCCCGCGCGGATCATCCACGCCGGCCGCAGGTGCGGCTCGTGCGGCAAGACAAACTGCAGTGGTGCAATGATGTGCGGCGCGATGCGCAAAAGCACTTCGCGCTCGGCGAGCGCTTCGGCGACCAACCGGAATTCGTAGTACTCGAGGTAGCGAAGTCCGCCGTGGATCAGCTTGGTGCTTCCCGAAGAGGTGTGCGACGCGAGGTCGTCCTTTTCGACGAGCAGGACCTGCAATCCCCGTCCGGCGGCGTCGCGCGCGATTCCCGCACCGTTGATGCCTCCGCCGACAATGGCAAGATCAAAGATGGAATCGGAATCGGTTCGCGCAGTCATGACGTAGCTTTTAGCTGGCGCATTCTAGCGCGGACGGCGCGGGAGGTTTGCGCTAACATCGCGGCTTCGGCTTATCGTGTTCAAGGCGTGTTCGCCATGAAAATCGTTCCGGAAGTCGCGGCGCTCGTTCCGGAAATGCGAGAGTGGCGCCACCATATCCACGCGCATCCCGAAGTTGCCTTCGAAGAAAGCGAGACAAGCGCTTTTGTCGCCGAAAAACTTCGCTCGTTTGGCCTCGAGGTGCATACGGGGCTGGCGAAGACCGGCGTCGTCGGCATTCTGCACGCGGGTGGCCCTGCGAAATCGGCCGAGCGCGCGATCG
>VBCZ01000112.1:0-21292 GCA_005889025.1 Betaproteobacteria bacterium | reverse complement strand
CAACGAGGGCAAGATGCACGCATGCGGGCACGATGGTCACACGACGATGCTGTTGGGCGCCGCGCAGGCGCTCGCACGCAAGAAATCCATCGACGGCACCGTGTATTTCATTTTTCAGCCCGCCGAGGAAAACGAAGGGGGCGGCAGGGTCATGGTGCAGGAGGGCCTCTTCGAGCGTTTTCCCATGCGCGCGGTGTACGGCATGCACAACTGGCCGCAAAAGGCCCTCGGCTCGTTCGCCATGCGCGTCGGGCCGCTGATGGGCGCGTACGACATCTTCGAAATCATCGTCACCGGGAAGGGCGCACACGCCGCGATGGCCTACACAGGCAAGGACCCCATGCTGTTCGCGGCGCATGCCATCAGCGTGCTGCAGACGATCGTCTCGCGCAACCTGCATCCCCTGGATGCCGGCGTTGTCAGCGTTACGCAGGTGCACGGCGGCGACACCTGGAACGTCATCCCGCAGGAAGTCGTGTTGCGCGGCACGGTGCGCACGTTCAAGCGCGAAGTGCAGGATCTGATCGAGCAGCGGATGTGCGCGATCGTTGCCGGGCTCGCGGCGACTTTCGAAATGAGCGCGACGGCACGATACGAACGCCGTTATCCTGCGACCGTGAACGCTGCGGCGGAGACGCGGCACGCCATCGCAGCCGCGGAGGCGATTGTCGGAAGCGACAATGTCGATACGGACCCGATGCCTGAGATGGGCAGCGAGGACTTTGCCTTCATGCTGGAAGCAAAGCCGGGCTGCTACGTCTGGCTGGGCGCAGATCGGCGCAAGCTACTGGGTGACGCTGGCGGAACAGCAATTGCCCGTCCTTTAAATGAGCGCGCGGACATGCCGAGCGATCATGAGCTCTTCGTCGGTGGGAATCACCCAAGCCGACACCCGCGCGCCGTCAGGGCTGATGCATGGTCCGCCTCGATCATTCGCCGCCGTGTCCAGCTCCACGCCTAACCAAGCTGCGTCGCGGCAGACTCGCTCTCGAATCGGTACAGCGTGCTCGCCGATGCCGGCGGTAAACACGAGCGCATCGATCCCGCCCAGCGCAGCCGCGAGCGACCCCAATTCGCGACCGAAGCGGTAGACGAACAGGTCGATAGCTTCCTTTGCGCGCGGAGAATCGCTCGCGAGCAGCGTCCGCATATCGCTCGAGATGCCGGAAACGCCGAGCAGACCTGACTCGCGGTAGAGCATCGTTTGTATTGCGGACGTGTCCAGGGCGAGCTCGTCGTGCAGATACATCACAACGCCGGGATCGAGCGTGCCGCAGCGTGTTCCCATCATCAATCCATCGAGCGGCGTAAACCCCATGGTCGTCGCGACGCTCCTGCCGCTGCGAAGCGCGCACAGGCTCGCGCCGTTGCCGAGATGCGCGACCACAACCCTGCCTGCGGCGGCCGCCGGCTCGTACTCGGGAAGGACCGTGGCGATATATTCGTACGACAGGCCATGAAAGCCGTAGCGACGCACACCGCGGGCGCTGACCGCCGCAGGCAGAGCAAACGACTGTGCTACGTGCGGCTGAGAGCGGTGGAAGGCCGTGTCGAAACAGGCTAATAGAGCGAGCGCCGGGGCTCGTTCGGCGAGAATCCGCATCGGCGCGAGGTTATGCGGCTGGTGCAGCGGGGCGAGCGGAACAAGCCGACCGAGCGCTGCCAGCACACCCGCGTCGACTCGTACCGGCGACGAGAAGTCCATGCCGCCGTGAACGACGCGATGTCCGACCGCGGCAAGCTCGCGCGCAGTGGGCTCGTCCCGCAAGAAGTCCAGCAGGTGCGCTATGGCGCCGTCGTGGCCCAGGGAGACGCCATCTTTCCACGCGCGCTCATCGGCGAGGGCACCGCTTGCGCGGTAGGCTGCAAACTTGGACGTCGTGTAGAGGCCCTCGAATTCGCCGCGAAGCGCCCGATGCAGCCCGCGGCTATCCTCGCTGTAGACCGAAAATTTCAGGCTTGACGAGCCCGCGTTCAATACAAGGATTGCGAGTGGCATTCCACTATCTTAGCCGACGGTGCGCGATTCATGCTGCGATGTGCTCCAGAACCAGCGCACACCCCACGTGACCGATACTTGCGTCGAAGAAATTCTTCTCATTTGCCAGAATAAGCCATTCCCGAAGCGCGATGTTCCGGCCGATAAAAAAAGGGTGGCAGCAGCCACCCCTTGATCGTTGAGCGATGGGGCGGTGCCGGGGAACTAACGGCGCCCGCGAAGCTTGCGTATCGCCGCCAGCTGGGCGATAGCGCCCGCCAACTCGCCTTCCGCGGCTGCGATTTCTGCTTTCGATGTCTTGTTCTGCATCGCTTCTTCGGCGACCCGCTTCGCCTCCAGCGCTTTGGCCTCGTCTAAGTCGCGCGCCCGGATCGCGGTGTCGGAAAGGACCGTCACGACATCGGGCTGGATTTCGAGAAAGCCTCCTTGGACAAAGACTATCTGTTCTTCCGCCTGTCCGGGCACTTTGATACGAACCACGCCGGGCTTGATTTGCGTGACCAACGGCGTGTGCTTGGGATAAATCCCCAATTCGCCCATGATGCCCGGAAGGACCACGAATTCCGCGTCGCCGGAGTAGATCGATTCTTCCGCGCTGACGACGTCGACGTGAATGGTGTTCGCCATGGTTTCTCTATGCGGCGCGAGCTAAGCTCGGCGCGCGCGTGGGTTAGCTATGGAAGACGCCCGACCCGTTGTTTCGCATCACTGCATTGTCTTTGCTTTCTCGAAGGCTTCTTCGATGGCCCCGATCATATAGAACGCCTGTTCGGGAAGCGTATCGCATTCGCCGTCGACGATCATCTTGAAACCGCGGATGGTTTCTTTCAGCGATACGAACTTCCCCGGCGAGCCGGTAAAAACCTCCGCGACAAAGAACGGTTGCGACAGAAAACGTTGAATCTTGCGCGCGCGGGCCACCGTGAGCTTGTCCTCCGGAGAAAGCTCGTCCATGCCGAGGATCGCGATGATATCGCGCAGCTCCTTGTAGCGTTGCAGCGTCTGCTGAACCCGGCGCGCGGTGGTGTAATGGTCGACGCCGACCACGTTGGGGTCGAGCTGGCGCGAGGTCGAATCGAGCGGATCGACCGCGGGATAAATTCCCAGCGAAGCGATATCGCGGGAAAGCACGACGGTGGAATCGAGATGGCCGAACGTGGTCGCGGGAGAAGGATCGGTCAGATCGTCGGCAGGAACGTAAACCGCCTGGACCGAGGTGATCGATCCTGTCTTGGTCGACGTTATGCGCTCCTGCAGCTCGCCCATTTCCGCGGCCAGCGTCGGCTGGTAACCCACCGCGGAGGGCATGCGTCCCAGTAGCGCGGACACCTCGGTACCGGCCAGGGTATAGCGGTAAATGTTGTCGACGAAGAACAGCACGTCGCGGCCTTCGTCGCGGAAATACTCCGCCATGGTGAGCCCCGTCAGCCCGACGCGCAGCCGGTTTCCCGGGGGCTCGTTCATCTGCCCGTAGACCATCGCGACCTTGTCGAGCACGTTGGATTCTTTCATCTCGTGATAAAAGTCGTTGCCCTCCCGCGTGCGCTCGCCGACACCGGCAAACACCGAATACCCCGAATGCTCGGTCGCGATGTTGCGAATCAGCTCCAGCATGTTGACCGTCTTGCCCACCCCGGCCCCACCGAACAGGCCGACTTTGCCGCCCTTGGCGAACGGGCAGACGAGATCGATGACCTTGATTCCGGTTTCCAGCAATTCCGTCGAAGGCGAAAGCTCCTCGAATGTCGGCGCATCGCGATGAATCGACATGGTCTTCTCCGCGCCGATCGGGCCCGCTTCGTCGATCGGACGGCCGAGCACGTCCATGATTCGGCCCAGCGTCTGAGGTCCCACCGGCATCATGATCGGCCCGCCGGAATTCTTGATTTTCATCCCGCGCAGGAGTCCATCGGACGAGCCGAGACAGATCGTGCGCACCACGCCGTCGCCGAGTTGTTGCTGGACTTCGAGCGTCAGCGCGGTCCCTTCGAGCTCCAAGGCGTCGTAGATCTTGGGCAGGTGCTCGCGGGAAAACTCGACATCGATTACGGCGCCGATGCATTGGACGATGGTTCCTTCATTCATGGTGCTTCCCTCGATTCAATTCCGAAACTTGCAAGGTGCTCGTGCCCGTCAAACCCTCGGCGCGCCTTTGCCAAGTGTCACACCGCGGCCGCGCCGGCGACGATCTCCGAAAGCTCCTTGGTGATCGCGGCCTGCCGGGTCTTGTTGTAGATGAGCTGCAGCTCGTCGATGATCTCTCCCGCATCGGCGTTATCCGTTGCCGCCTTCATCGCAACCATCCGGGCGCTCTGTTCGGAAGCCATGTTCTCGTTTGCCGCCTGGTAGATGATCGCCTCGATATAGCGCCTGAGCAGACCGTCCAGCACGGTCTCGGCGTCGGGCTCGTAGATGTAATCCCACTGATATTCGCGCTTTTCCTCGTCCCCCGGCAGGTTGGCGATGGGCAGGATCAAGCTCTCGACCGGCGTCTGTTTCATGGTGTTCTCGAATCGCGTGGGGACGATATGCAGCTCGTCGATCTTGCCGTCGATATAAGCATCGAGCTGGACTTTCACCGGACCGATTAGCTTGTCGAGCCGAGGCCGGTCTCCGAGATTGACCACCTGCGAAACAACGTTCGCCTTGAGGCGGCTCATGAATCCCAGACCCTTGTTGCCGATCGCGGTTACCTGCACATCGACGTTTTTCGCCTGCCAGTCCTTGATCTTGGTCAGCGCGAGCCGTAATGCGTTGGTGTTGAGCCCCCCTGCCAGTCCCTTGTCCGACGTGACCACGATCAGGCCGACGTTCCTCACCTGGCCGCGCGGAACGAGGAAAGGATGCCGGTACTCGGGATTCGCGCGAGCGAGATGGCGCGCGATCGCCAGCATGCGACCGAAGTACGGGCGCGAGGCACGCATTCGCTCCTGCGCCTTTTTCATTTTCGACGCCGCGACCATTTCCATGGCTTTGGTGATCTTGCGCGTGCTCTGCACACTCTTGATCTTGTTGCGGATTTCTTTTGACCCGGCCATCGTCGGTATGCTCTTAAAAAGTACCGTTCTTCTTGAAGTCCTCGATCGCCGCAGCGAGGGAGCGTTCGCCTTCGGGATCGAGATCCTTCGTCTGCTCGATCTTGTCGATGAGAGCGGCGTACTTGCTTTTGATGAATTGACGCAAACCCGCCTCAAAAGCGAGCGCCTTCTCGACCGGCACGTCGTCGTAGTAACCCTTGTTGACCGCGAACAGAGTCAGCGCCTCTTCCGAAACCGACAGTGGCGCATATTGCGGCTGCTTCATGAGCTCGGTGACCAACTTGCCGCGTTCGAGCTGCTTGCGGGTGGCTTCATCCAGGTCCGACGCGAATTGCGCGAAGGCGGCGAGCTCGCGGTATTGAGCGAGCGAAAGCCGCACGCCGCCGCCCAGCTTCCGCGGGCCGGATGCCGGCGTTGAAAAGATCCGTCTCCAGAAAAATCTGACCATCGGTAATCGAGATCACGTTGGTCGGAACAAACGCCATGACGTCGCCCGCCTGCGTTTCGATGATGGGGAGCGCGGTCAGGCTGCCGGTCTTGCCTTTGACGGTTCCCTTGGTAAAGCGCTCGACCCACTCGGGGTTCACCCGCGCGGCGCGCTCGAGCAGACGCGAATGCAGGTAGAAAACATCGCCGGGATACGCCTCGCGGCCCGGCGGACGGCGCAGCAAAAGCGAAATCTGCCGATACGCCCACGCCTGCTTGGTCAGGTCGTCGTAAATGATCAGCGCATCCTGGCCACGATCTCGAAAGTATTCGCCCATCGTGCAGCCGGAATAGGGCGCGATGTATTGCATCGCCGCGGATTCGGACGCCGACGCAGCGACCACGATGGTGTACGCCATGGCGCCCTGCTCTTCGAGCTTCTTGACCACATTCATGATCGACGACGCCTTCTGGCCGATCGCGACGTAGATGCAGAAAAGGTCCTTGCCCTTCTGGTTGATGATGGTATCGACGGCCACGGCCGTTTTGCCCGTTTGGCGATCGCCGATGATTAACTCGCGCTGGCCGCGGCCGATCGGCACCATCGCGTCGATCGACTTCAGGCCGGTCTGGACGGGTTGCGACACGCTTTGCCGCCACATCACGCCCGGCGCGACCTTTTCGATCACATCGCGTTCCTTGGCGTTGACGGGTCCCTTGCCATCGATCGGCTGACCCAGCGCATCGACGACGCGCCCGATCAACTCGGGCCCTATCGGGACATCCAGGATGCGTCCGGTACACTTGACGATGTCGCCTTCGGAAATGTGCTCGTAATCGCCCAGGATCACCGCGCCCACCGAGTCGCGCTCGAGGTTGAGCGCGAGCCCGAAGGTGTTATCCGGAAATTCGAGCATCTCGCCCTGCATCGCGTCCGACAGGCCATGCACGCGTGTGATGCCGTCGGTCAGTGACACGACGGTCCCCTGTGTGCGGACTTGAGCGCCAATGTCCAGGTTCTGGATCTTGGTCTTGATGAGCTCGCTGATCTCGGATGGGTTCAACTGCATGGCTTTTCCTCGCGCGTAGCCGTCCGGCATCGACCGGCGGTTCGCGTTGATTTGAAATTAGACTCGCAACTGGCTTTTCATCGACTGCAATTCGCCCTGGACCGACGCGTCGATCACCGTATCGCCGACGATGACCTTGGCGCCGCCAATCAAATCGGGGTTCACGCTCACTGTCGCCTCGATTTTCTTGCCGAAACGTTTCTGCAGCGCGGCTGTCAGGCGGGCGAGCTGCGCGTCGTCGAGAGGAAAGGCGCTCGAGATGCGCGCTCTCGCCACGCCTTCGGTCTGGTCCTTCAGCGCATCAAAGAGCTCGCGGATCTGCGGCAGCAGACCGAAGCGCCCGGCCTCGAAGAGGACCCGAACAAAGCTCTTGGCATCGGCATTGAGCTTGTCACCGGCGACCGACAGGAACAGCGATTCCCTTGCCGCCACGGACAGTTTAGGGTTGTCGAGCGCCTCGAGCATTCGCGCATCGGCGGCAATGCCGGCCGCCACTCTCAACATCTCCGACCATACCGGCAGCGCGTTCTGCTCGCGCGCAAGCGCGAATACCGCTTCTGCGTACGGCCGCGCGACGGTGATCTGCTCTGCTATTTCCCGCGCCTTAAAGCTGCTTCTCGATCTCGGCGAGCAGATCCGCGTGCGCCTTGGCATCGACCTCACGCCTCAAAATGCGGGACGCGCCGGCGACGGCAAGCTCGGCGACTTGACCCCGCAACGCTTCCTTCGCGCGGTAGACCTCCTGCTCGATTTCCGATTTCGCAGCCGCGAGGATGCGATTGGCCTCCGCCTCGGCGTCGGTGCGCGCCCGATCGACCGCATCGCTTTTCAGCTTCTCATCCTGTGCGACGATCTCGGTCGCGCGGGCCTTGGCTTCGCTCAACATCTCCGCGATGCGCTTTTCGGCGTTGACCAGATTGTGGCGGCCTTCCTCGCCCGCGGCGAGTCCGTCCGCGATCTGCTTTTGGCGTGTCTCGATCGCACGCATCAGCGGCGGCCAAACGAATTTCGCCGTGAACAGGATGAAGGCAAAAAACGCGACCGCCTGCATCAACAACGTCAGGTTGATGTTCATGACTGGTCCTCTGTTCCCTTTGTTGCAGAGTCGGATTTGCGCCCGATTATTTCAGCCCCGCTGGAATGAGCGGATTGCCGAACGCGAAGAGCATCGCGATACCCAGGCCGATAATGAACGACGCGTCGATCAGGCCGAGGAGCAGGAACACTTTTGCCTGCAGCGCCGGAATCATTTCCGGCTGCCGCGCGGCCCCTTCGAGAAAGCGCGAGCACATGATGCCGACGCCGACGCACGCGCCGAGCGCACCCAGGCCGATCATGAGTCCGATGCCGATGCCCGTGTATGCCTGGATTTGCGCGACCAGTTGCAGCTTGTCCATTTTGCTTTTCCTTTCTGAACAGAGGTTGGACGATTGGATAAGTTGTAGCAGCGGATCAGTGGTGTTCGTGCGCCATCGAGATGTACACGACCGTCAGCATCATGAATATGTAGGCCTGCAGTATGGCGATAAAGCCGTCGAAGATCGACCAACCGACATGCACGATGCCGCCGGCAAATGCGCCCCAGACGCCACTCGACGCCAGGAGCCCGAGCAGCAGGAAAATGATCTCCCCCGCGTACATGTTGCCGTACAGCCGCAGCGAATGCGACAGCGGCTTCGAGATGTATTCGATCAGATTGAAAAGGAGATTGAAGGCGATCAGCAACGGCGACGCCCACAACGGCCTTATTCCGAAGGGGCTGCCAAGCAGTTCCTTGATCCAGCCTCCGAGCCCCTTGCTCTTGATGCTGTAAAAGATCATCAGGCCGAAAACGGAAAGCGACAAGGCGAACGTGGTATTCACGTCGGCGGTCGACACGCCGCGCCACGCGTGCTGGTGAAAGATGTCCTGGTAGATCCACGCCATGATATCGACCGGGAGCAGGTCCATCATGTTCATGAACAGCACCCAGACGAATACCGTCAACGCGATCGGCGCGACGACCCGGTAATCGTGATGAAAAAGGCTGCGAACCTGGCCATTGACGAAATCGATCGCGAGCTCGACAAACGCTTGGGTTTTGGAAGGGACGCCCGTGGTCGCCTTGCGCGTAACCAGCCAGAGAAAGCCGAAAGCAAGGACCCCCAGAATCAGCGAGGTGATGATGGTGTCGTAATGCAGAATCCAGAAACCACCCGATTCCCGGACAGGCTCGGCGTGGAACGTCAGGTGATGCTGGATATACGACGTTGCGTCGTGGGCGGCTTCTTCGGCCATTGCTTATGCGTCCCAAGGAGCGTCAAGCGCTCCATAGTCAGTCGCGAATCAGGATTGCCGCCTGCGAGACCAGCACCGTGACGACGAATGACGAAAAAAAAACGGCGTGAACCACGTCCGCGTACATCGTCAGGATGAACCAGAGCTGCAGCACGATCAGCGTAATCTTTACAGCTTCGGCGCGGAACATCGTTCGCAGCGTTCCTGCCGCCGTTGCCGACTTCCCGATGCCGGTCAGAAACGCGTAGGCCGCTCCGGCGCTGATATTGACGAGGCCTCCCAGCAACGCCGAAATCGCCCCGTGCCACCCTGACGCAATGGCTCCAATTGCCGCGACCCCCAACGTGGCAAGCAGTTGCCAGCCTGCAACGCGGCGAACAGGGTAGCGAAAGTTGGAGCGCGACGGAAGGGAGTCCGACACCAGGACCGATGCAAACCTTTGGAGTATAAAGTTTCTCGCCGCAGCGCGTCAACGAATGCCGCCGCCGATCGTGCCCGCGTCATCCCCCGGATAACGCGCAGACAATCATCACTTCGTCGTCGAGTTCAAGCGCCGGATGCAGATCCGGTGCTTGAACTCGGTTGACAAAGAACTTGATATGGCGACGGATTCGTCCCTGCTCGTCGACTATTCGGAATCGAATCCCCGGAAAGAGGCGGTCGAGATCGGCCACCAACTCCTCGAGCGTTTTCCCGTCCGCGCAAACGACGGACGCATCGCCGGTATAGCTGCGCAATGGATTGGGAATGAGCACCTGCATCACTTCTCTCGAACGCACCGCGCCGCGAGGGCGATGAGCTCTACGCCATAGTCTGCATCGCCGAGCTCGCTCAAACGGCATTCGATCCAGTCCGACCGCGAAGCTCGAGGCATTGGCTGTTCGTCCGGCGCCAACGCGCGTTGACGCGCTGCCGGGATACGGACGTCTACGATGCTCTCCGAGTGCTCGTGCGCGATCTCGCAGCGTCCCGCGCGCCAGGAAGGCGCCGGCCGCTGCCGAAACGCGATGTCGCTTCCGTGACGTCCGGGAGAGCGTCAAGCTTGTGCCGCAGGATTGGGATCAACGACGATTCGTCGCGCACCGTTCAGGCCGCCTCGACCGCGTAAATGTGCGGCAGATGGGCAGCGAGACGTTTCCATTTGCGTCCTTCGTCCCGGCTGCCCCACACCTCGCCGCTGCTCGTGCCGAAATAGACGCCGACGGGCGTCCCCTGGTCCGCCGTCATCGCCTGGCGCTTGACCGTCAGCCAGGCCTGGGCTTTCGGCAGCCCGGTCGCCTGCCGCTGCCAGGACTTGCCGCCGTTGACCGAACGGTACGCGGCCGGCTTGCCGCCGGGTGAAACGCGCGGCCATACGCTCGTTCCGTCCATCGGAAACACCCACAGCGTGTCCGGATCGCGCGGATGCACCACCAGCGGGAACCCGATCGGACCCACGCTTTTGGGCATCGAAGCGCCGATGTCCTGCCATTGCTCCGACGGCCGGTCGAGCCGATAGATGCCGCAATGATTTTGTTGATACAGGCGATCCGGCATCGCCGGGTGTAGGCGAACACAGTGCGGGTCATGGCCGTATTCGGGATTCGGCTCCGGCAGGAAATCCGCTTTTACGCCGCGATTGAGAGGACGCCAATCGCCACCGGCGTCTTGAGACTCGAACACCCCTCCACCGGACATGCCGATATACATGTGCGCCGGATTTCGCGGATCGATCTGAATGGAGTGGAGCTTCGGACCGTCCGGTGTGCCGTCCTTGTCGCCGCCGCACCATGCCTTGCGCTGAGGATGCGCATTGAATCCTTCCACTCCCCGCCACGTAGCGCCGTCATCGTCGGACACGAAAAGACCCTGCGGCGACGTCCCCGCGTACCAGACGCCGGGGTTCGTCGGATGTCCGGGGGTCAGCCAGAATGTGTGATCGACGATGCGCTCGCTGCCCTGCTGAAATGCCGGCGGTTGTTTTGCTTCATGCCACGTTCTGCCGCGATCGCTGGAGCGAAAAATCGTGGGCCCGAGGTGTCCGGTGCGCGCCGCCGCCAGCATCGAGCGTCCGTTGCGAGGATCCGCGACACAATGATGAACGATGTGCCCGAGAAACTGCGGTCCCGCAAGGTGCCAGGTCCGGCGCGTCGAGTCGCCGTGGAGCTGCCACAATCCCTTGCGCGTTGCGATAAGCAGGGTGACAAGACGGCGCCTTGCGGCCTCGAGCTTCGCCATGTTGTTCTCCGAGATTTCGTGGTCCAGCGAAATTACGCCTTCAGCCGGAACTCGACAAGATCAAGTCGCGAGGTAGCTTGCCGAGCTATTGCGCGGCCCATGAAGCCGTTCGATTTCCGCTACAATTGAAAATTCCGGCGGAGCGTCCAGCAAGCATTCGCCGGTGATCGCAATAAAGGAGACTCCCATGGCTGTAAAAGTCGGCGACCGGCTTCCTGCCGGCACGCTCAGTGAATATATCGACGTCGAAACGCCCGGCTGCACGATCGGCCCGAATCAGTTCCAGGTGGAAGGTCTCACCAAAGGCAGGAAGATTGTCATCTTCGGCCTTCCAGGGGCGTTCACGCCGACATGCTCGGCGAAGCATGTGCCGAGCTACGTCGCGAACTACGACGCGCTCAAGGCAAAAGGCGTGGATGACATCATCTGCATGTCGGTCAATGATGCGTTCGTCATGGGCGCGTGGGCCAAAGACCAGAAAACCGGCGGCAAGATCCGCATGATGGGCGACGGCAGCGGCCAGTACACCAAGGCCCTCGGCCTGGAGCTCGACTTGGTTGCGCGCGGGATGGGCGTTCGTTGCCAGCGCTTTTCCGCGTTGGTCGACAACGGCGTGGTCAAGACGCTCAACGTGGAAGCGCCGGGCAAGTATGAAGTCTCAGGCGCCGAGACGATGTTGTCGCAGCTCGGCTAAGGTCCATCGTCGGTATGACCCGGCTCGAATATTGACCCCGCGGTGTTCCGCCGCGCGCGGGCCGCCGATCTCGCCAAACGTCCGCCGCAAGCCTTAGAAAATCGCGCTGCGGAGCGCTAGCGGAGCTTGGCGATGATGCCCTCGAGCTGATCGAGGCTCGCGTACCCGATCACGATCCGTCCAGCGCCTTTCCCGACAGGCACGACTCGAACGGCAGCGCCGAGCAAATCGGAAAGCTCCTCTTCAAGCCGCGCGACATCCACATCGTTGCTTTTGCCGTTCCTGCGCTTTTTCTTGCGGCGTGCGGGCGGCGCGAGGCTCTCGTTCGCGAGGCGTTCCGCATCGCGAACCGATAAGCCCTGTGCGACGATTCTTCCGGCGGCGGAAACCTGTTGGGCCGCGGACAAGGGCAGAAGCGCTCTCGCGTGGCCCATGTCGAGCTTGCCGGCAAGGAGCAACTCCTGCACCGGCTTGGCGAGTTGGAGCAGACGAAGCAGGTTGCTCACTGCGCTGCGCGATCGCCCAACGGCACTGGCAGCGGACTCGTGTGACAGCCCGAACTCGTCGATGAGCCGCGAGATGCCCTGCGCTTCCTCGAGAGGATTGAGATCCTCGCGTTGAATATTTTCGATCAGCGCCATGGCGAGCGCCGCTTGATCGGGCACCCCGCGCACGAGCGCGGGCATTTCCTTTAACCCCGCGCGCTGCGCCGCTCGCCATCTTCGCTCGCCCGCGATAATCTCGTAGCGGCCTGCGTCGGCGGGCCGCACGAGTATGGGTTGCATGACGCCCTGCGCCTTGATGGATTCCGCGAGCTCGTCCAGGGAGGCTTCGTCCATCCGCGAGCGCGGTTGAAATCTGCCAGGCAGGATCCGATCGAGTGCGATCGCCTGCATCGATTCCCGGCCCGAATTTTCGTCGCCGCTCGAAAGGAGCGCGTCCAATCCGCGTCCGAGGCCCTTCAGCTTAGCCATGCGTCGCTCCTTCTGCCGTTGCGGCTTCCTTGCGCCTTAGCATTTCTCCCGCAAGTGAGAGATAGGCCTGCGCCCCCTTGGACGACTTGTCGAGATGCAGCACCGGTATGCCATAGCTGGGCGCCTCGGCGAGCCGCACATTGCGCGGAATCACGGTTCTGTAGAGCTTGTCTCCGAAGTGTTTTTGCAAGTCGGCCGACACGTTGAGCGCGAGGGTGTTTCGCGGGTCGTACATCGTCCGCAGGAGGCCTTCGATCTCCAGCTGCGGATTGAGATGCGCGCGCACTTTGCGAATGGTTTGCACCAGGTCGGACAAGCCCTCCAGCGCGTAGTATTCGCACTGCATGGGAATGAGCACGCTGTCGGCTGCGCAAAGCCCGTTGAGCGTGAGCAGCGAAAGCGACGGCGGACAGTCGAGCAGGATGAAGTCGTACTGTTCCGCGACTTCCGAGATCGCCGTGCGCATTTGCGAAAGCGTCTCGGCAAGCGCGTCTTTGAGCCGCATCTCGCGCTCGGGAAAATCGACCAGCTCCACCTCGGCGCCGGCGAGCTCGCGGTTTGACGGTACCAGGTCGAATCCCCCCGATTCGGAGTGCAGTCTCACGTCATTGATTCTTTTCTCGCCAAGCAACACCTGATATACAGTGAGAGTAAGCGCTCGCTTATCGATGCCGGCGCCCATGGTCGCGTTGCCTTGCGGATCGAGATCGACCAGCAACACGCTGCGCTTCATGGCCGCCAGACTCGCAGCCAGATTCACGCTGGTCGTGGTCTTTCCCACACCGCCTTTTTGGTTGGCGATGGCGATGATCTTGGTCAAGGCGCGTCCATTTCCACGATCACCAGATGACGCCTGCCTTCGATGCCGGGCACCCGCAATTCAGGCACAGCGACAACCCGATGCGCGGACGAGAGCTGCTGCAGCTCTTCATGGGGGTAGACGCCTTTCATGGCAACGAGCCGCCCGCCGGGATTGAGCAATCGTGTGGCAGCTGCGGCAAAGCTCGGCAGATCGGAAAAAGCGCGCGAAATAGCCACGCTGAAGAGTGTCGGCGGCGAATAGCTTTCGGCGCGTTGCGAAACCACTTCGACGTTACGGAGCTCGAGCTCGATCACCGCCTGGCGCAGAAACGCCGCCTTTTTGTGGCTGCTGTCGATGAGGCAGACGCTCCAGCCGGGGCGCGCGATGGCGATGGGAATGCCCGGCAAGCCGCCGCCGCTGCCTATATCGATGATGCGCAACGCCGGATCGGACCCGAGGTGCGGAAGCGTCGCAAGCGAGTCGAGCAGATGGTGGGTGACCATCTGCGAAGGATCTCGAATCGCCGTGAGGTTGTGCGTGCGATTCCATTTCTCGAGCAGCGTCAGGTAATCGGCCAGGGTCGATTGGGCTTTCGCGTCGACATCGAGTCCCAGTGCGGCTGCGCCTTCGACCAGCGCCGACGCGACCGTCATGCGGAAAGTTTGTCCGCGTCAGGGGCCGCGGGCGGGAAGCCGCGCTTCAGATGGACGAGCAGCAATGCGATGGCGGCCGGTGTAACGCCTGAAATGCGCGATGCCTGGCCCACGGTTTCGGGCCGATGCTCGTTGAGCTTCTGTTGCACTTCGTTCGAAAGGCCGCGCACGGTGCGGTAGTCCACATCGAGGGGCAGGCGCTGTGACTCCTTTTCGGCGTGACGCGAAATCTCCAACTTTTGCTTCTCGATGTACCCCGCGTATTTGATCGTGATCTCGACCTGCTCGGCAACTGCGTCGTCTTGTGCGGGCACGCCCGCGCCCGCCAGGATCATGAGCTTGCGATAGGTCACGCCGGGCCGCCGCAGCAGCTCCTCCAGCGAATACTCTCGATCCAGCGGCGCGCCGAGTACGCGCTCCACGTCGGTCGTCGCGACGACGCGAGGGTTGACCCAGCACGACTTGAGGCGCTCGAGCTCCCGCTCGATCGCATCGCGCTTGCGACAATACGTGTCCCAGCGGTCATCTTCGACGACGCCGAGCTTGCGGCCTGCTTCCGTCAGCCTCAGGTCCGCGTTGTCCTCTCGCAACTGAAGGCGATACTCGGCCCGGCTGGTGAACATCCGGTAGGGTTCGCTGACTCCACGCGAGACGAGATCGTCGACGAGAACTCCCATGTACGCCTGGTCGCGGCCGGGCACCCATCCGGCGCGACCCGTGACAAATCGTGCGGCGTTGATGCCCGCAAGCAGGCCCTGAGCCGCGGCCTCTTCATATCCCGTGGTGCCATTGATCTGGCCCGCGAAAAACAAGCCGCGAATCGCCTTGGTCTCCAGGGTTGCACGCAGGCCGCGCGGATCGAAGTAATCATATTCGATGGCGTAACCGGGGCGCAGGATGTGCGCGTTTTCGCAACCGCGAATCGACCGCACCAGCGAGAGCTGGATGTCAAACGGCAGGCTGGTCGAGATTCCGTTGGGATAGACTTCCCGCGTCGCCAAGCCTTCGGGCTCGAGGAAGATCTGATGCGCGGTTCGCGACGCAAACCGGGTCACCTTGTCCTCGATCGACGGGCAGTAGCGCGGCCCCACGCCCGCGATGAGCCCGGTGAACAAGGGTGAGCGATCGAGCCCGCTTCGGATGATCGCGTGGGTGCGCTCATTGGTATGCGTTATCCAGCAGGGAAGCTGACGCGGGTGCATCGCGCGCGATCCCATGAAGGAGAATACCGGCGCGGGCTCGTCGCCCGGCTGGACCTGGATCCCTGAATAGTCGATAGTGCGGCCGTCCAGCCGCGGGGGCGTACCGGTCTTGAGCCGTCCGACGGGAAGCGCCATTTCGCGCAACCTCGCCGCCAGCGTCTTCGCCGACGGGTCTCCCGCCCGCCCCGCTTCATGGTGTTCGAGACCGACATGGATCAGTCCGGAAAGGAAGGTACCCGTCGTCAATATGACGGCGTCGGCCTCGAAAGTTACGCCGAGTTGGGTCAAGACGCCGGTAACGCGATCAGCCTCGAGGGTGAGGTCGTCGACCGCCTGCTGGAACAGCGTGAGCCGTGGCTGTGCTTCGAGGCGCGAGCGGATCGCCTGGCGGTAAAGCGTGCGATCGGCCTGGGCGCGGGTCGCGCGAACCGCCGGCCCCTTGCTTGAATTGAGGGTGCGAAACTGGATTCCCGCCTCATCGGTCGCGAGCGCCATCGCTCCGCCCAACGCGTCGACTTCCCGCACCAAGTGGCCTTTTCCGATGCCGCCTATCGATGGGTTGCACGACATCTGCCCGAGCGTTTCGATGCTGTGGGTCAGCAGCAACGTCTCTCGTCCCATCCGAGCGGACGCTAGGGCGGCTTCGGTTCCCGCGTGGCCGCCGCCCACCACGATGACGTCGAAATGCTTAGGGAACCTCATGTTTTCACAGAACAATCTTCAAGGAGCACCAACGCCGCATGATACGTCAATGGATGTAAATCGACGAAAGCGGGCACTAGCGCGGCGCAGCACAGGATTCGCGCAGCACGAGCTTGACACCCGGCCGGGCTTCGACCGCCGTCCGATCCCCAAGCAGCGCTAAGATAGTACGGGCAGCCGCGGCACCTGCGTCTTCCGCCGCAATACGAATGCTGGTCAAGGCGGGTTGAGTCAAGGTCGCGACTCCGCTCTCTCCTACGGCGACGAGGGAGACATCGCGGGGCACACCGATCGCATGGTCGAGGCAAGCCCGCAGCACCGATGCCCCGACGAGATCGCTGCTGCAAACCAGCGCACTGGGAGCGTCGGCCCCAAGTGCCATCCATCTTTCGACCACCTGACGACCGAATTCCTTCGGGTGAACGCTGCGAAAATCGTAGGAATCGATCCTCACTTCGACGAGGTCCGACAGAGCGAACAAGAGCTGCACGCTCCGACCCATTGCAGGCTCGTCTACGAGGCACAAGCGCCGATGACCGAGATCGTGAAGGTAGCGCGCGGCAAGCTCGACCGCCCGGTCAAAGCCGAGATCGACGATGGCCCAGCATGGATGCTTCACTTCAACAGGGCCGACGGTGTCCATGGCGCCAAATAGCGCGATGGCCGCCGCACCCCGGGATTCCAGCCAGTGAGCACAGTCGGCGGCGCTGCGCGCCTTGCTCGAAATCGCGACCAGGACTCCGACATCCGCAGCACCCAGATCACGCTCGAAGGCCCGGAGCGCGCGCAAGGTCAGGGGATTCGCGTCGCTAGGCAATACCATACCCGCCAGCTCGGCCCTCGAGGAAGAAAGCGCCCTGGCCGAGGCATTCGGCACATACGCCAGAGCACTCGCCGCGTCGAGCACCTTGCTATGAACGTCGGCGCTCACCAGCGCCGGCCGAGCAAGCGCGCGTGACGCAGACGCCGTCGAAACGCCGGCGCGCTCGGCGACTTCCCGCAAGGTAGGAGCGTGTTGCCGCTGGCGCCGTCGGCGCCGTCCCGTTTCAACTGCTGCAAAGGCCATTCGAGCCGCTCAACGCTTTTTCAAAATATGTAATCGGTTACTGCAATCGTTTTCACGAAGCGTAGCGCAGGCGCAATAAATGCGCAACGTATCCATGTTCCGGGGGGTCATGCGCAACGCATGAGGGGATTGCGAGGGAGAACGCCGCGCCGCAGACGCGGGACGATGCGGCGCGCAAGGAATGGATGCGGCAACGCTTCCGAACTCGGCGAACGACTCGGCGGGCGAGAGACGGTGAGTGAGTGTACTGTGTTTCCGCGGGCGCGCCGCCAGTCAGTGCTTCGCCGCAAGCTCGGCGCCCCGCCGGTTGCGACCGGCGCGCTGTTCAGCCCGCGAACCGCGCACCCAGTTCGCGACGTTGCTGCGACAGGGCGGCGGGTTGTTTCGCGCCCAGCTTTGCGAAAAGCTCGTCGTGGGCGTGCAACTCGCTTTTCCATTGCGAGCCGTCGACACTCATGACTAATTGGAAACGCTCCGGTCCGTAATTTAGCCCGCGCCAATCGAGATCGTCGTATTCGGGCTGTAATCCAAGCGGTGTTTGCACCGCATGTGCCTGCCCCCGGCAGCGCTCGACGATCCACTTCAGAACGCGCATGTTCTGCCCGAATCCGGGCCACGCAAACTTGCCGTCCGGGTCGGTTCGAAACCAGTTGACATTGAATATGCGAGGAGGCGACTCGACCGCCTTCCCCATCGCCAGCCAATGGGAGAAATAGTCGCCGATGTGGTAGCCGCAAAAAGGCAGCATGGCAAAGGGGTCGCGGCGCACCTGGCCGACTTTCCCCGCCGCGGCCGCGGTCGTCTCCGAGCCCATCGTCGCCGCCTTGTAGACGCCTTCTTCCCAGCTGGCCGCTTCGACCACCAGCGGCACCGTGTCGCTGCGCCGCGCGCCGAAAATAAACGCCGAAATCGGCACGCCGTCGGGGTTGTCCCACTGGGAATCGAGCGACGGGCAGCGCGTTGCCGCGACCGTGAACCGCGAGTTGGGGTGCGCCGCCTTGCGCCCGCACCCCGGGCTCCACGATTGGCCCTGCCAGTCGGTGAGATGCGCCGGCGGCTCCTTGGTCATGCCTTCCCACCAGACGTCGCCATCATCGGTGAGCGCGACATTGGTAAAGATCACGTCGCGCTTGAGCGTCTCCATCGCGTTGGGATTCGATTCGTACGACGTCCCGGGAGCAACGCCGAAGTATCCGGCTTCAGGATTGATCGCGTGAAACCGGCCGTCGGCATGGGGCTTGATCCACGCGATATCGTCCCCGATAGTCGTGACCTTCCATCCGTCGAGGCCGTGCGGCGGAATGAGCATCGCGAAATTCGTCTTGCCGCAAGCGCTGGGGAAAGCGGCGCTTACATAAGTCTTGTATCCGTCGGGCGCGGTGACGCCGAGGATCAGCATGTGCTCCGCGAGCCATCCTTGATCGCGGCCCATCACCGAGGCGATTCTCAAGGCAAAGCATTTCTTGCCGAGAAGCGCGTTGCCGCCGTATCCCGAGCCATAGCTCCAGATCTCCCGGGTCTCCGGAAAATGCACGATGTATTTGTGCTCTGCGTTGCATGGCCACGCGACATCGCGCTCTCCTGAAGCCAGCGGCGCGCCTACGGAATGGACGCAAGGCACGAACACGCCGTCGCTGCCGAGCACGTCGAACACCGCGCGTCCCATGCGCGTCATCAGCCGCATGCTCGCCGCGACGTAGGGGCTGTCGGTTATCTCGATCCCGATGTGGGCAATCGGGCTGCCCAGCGGACCCATCGAAAAAGGCACGACGTACATCGTGCGCCCGCGCATGCAGCCGTCGAAGAGTTTGTCGAGCGTTGCGCGCATGGCGTCCGGAGCGACCCAGTTATTGGTCGGTCCGGCGTCTTCCTCGCGCTCGCTGCAGATGAAGGTGCGATCCTCGACCCGCGCGACGTCGGAAGGATGCGACCATGCCAGATAGCTGTCCGGCCGCTTGGCCGGATTGAGCTTGCGCAATGTTCCGCTCGCCACCATCGTCGCGCACAGGCGCTCGTATTCCTCCTGGGACCCGTCGCACCAGACCACCCTTTCCGGGCGCGAGCGCAACGCAATATCGCGGACCCAGCTCAACAGCCGAGGATGTCGCACGTGACCGGGAGCTTGTACCGAAGCAGCGAGAGCGGGTGTTGGATCGGGATGATTCATAGGCGAGGATGCGCGGCTCGAAAACGTCGGGATGTGGCGTGAGCCACCCTCGAGCCGCGAAGGCAGCCACTCTAGCGTAAGACCGGTGGTGATGCCAGTCGCGGTCAGGCCACTGGGCCGCCGGCCGCGCGACCCGGCGTCTGGGCTCGCGCGAGCCCCGCGAAAGGCAGGCCGGTGCGGGTGCGGGTCAGCAGCAGGATCGCGCCGGTGACGCGAAAAGCGGTCACGAGCGGCACGCCAACTCGCGGACTCTGGCGGCGACCGCCACCTCGGCAATTCCACCCGGTGCGGTCGCCAGCGCCGATATCGCCGCATGAAACGCTGACCAAGCGCGCTGGCCGAACCTCGCGCCAAGCTGATATCGTCTGTGTTCGATTGGCTTTCGTTCCTTGCCGGCGAGAGGAGCCGATGTATCACGTTTTCCAAGCGCATCTTGCGCGCGAGCTCGAGCGCATCCGCGGCGACGGCTTCTACAAGAGCGAGCGCGTGATCGTGAGCCCGCAGCGCCCGCAAATAGAGCTCGCGAGCGGAACATCGGTATTGAACTTCTGCGCCAATAACTATCTTGGTCTGGCGGACGATCCGCGCCTGGTTCAAGCCGCCAAGGATGGTGTCGACGAGTACGGCTTCGGCATGGCGTCGGTGCGTTTCATTTGCGGCACTCAATCGGTCCACAAGGAACTCGAGCGCGCGTTGAGCGTCTTCCTGGGAATGGAGGACACGATCCTGTATTCGAGCTGCTTCGATGCCAACGGCGGTCTGTTTGAAACGCTTCTGGGCGAGCAGGATGCCGTGATAAGCGACGAACTCAATCATGCAAGCATCGTCGACGGCATCCGCCTCTGCAAGGCGCAGCGTCATCGATATCGCAACAACGACATGGACGACCTCGAGGCGAAGCTTCGAGGCGCGGCGGACGCGAACGCGCGCTACACGCTCATCGCAACCGACGGCGTTTTTTCGATGGACGGCATCGTCGCGAACTTGAGCGCGATCTGCGACCTGGCCGACCGCTACGAGGCGCTGGTCATGGTGGATGATTCGCACGCGGTGGGCTTCATGGGCGCCGGTGGGCGCGGCACGCCTGAAGTTTGCGGCGTCGAAGGCCGCGTCGACATCCTGACCGGGACGCTCGGCAAGGCACTCGGCGGCGCGTCGGGTGGATACACTTCCGCGCGTAAGGAAATCGTCGAGCTGCTGCGCCAGCGATCACGCCCGTATCTTTTCTCCAATACGCTCGCGCCGTCGATCGCGGCGGCATCTGTTAAATCACTCGAGCTGATCGAGAGCCGCGAAGGCGCCGACCTGCGCTCCCGGCTGCGCGACAACGGCGAGACGTTCCGCAAAGAAATGGTCGCGCGTGGATTCACTCTCGTGCCAGGCGCGCATCCCATTATTCCGGTGATGCTGGGAGACGCCGATCTCGCCACGCGTTTTGCCGACGCGATGCTCGAAGAAGGGATCTACGTGATCGGATTTTCATATCCGGTCGTGCCCAAGGGCAAGGCGCGCATACGCACTCAGATGAGCGCGTCGCACACTGGCGCGCAAATCCAGCAAGCGGTGTCTGCGTTCGAAAAAGTGGGCAGGGCACTGCGGGCGATTCACTGACCGCGAACGATACGAAAGAAACAATGAAAGCTCTTGCGAAGCTCGCGCGCGGTCCGGGTCTGACGTTGACGAACGTGAAGAAGCCCGAGGTCGGGCACAACGACGTGCTGATCCGGATCCGCAAGACGGCGATTTGCGGCACCGACGTCCACATCTGGAACTGGGACGAGTGGGCGCAGAAAACCATTCCGGTGCCGATGCATGTCGGCCATGAGTACGTGGGCGAAATCGTCGAAGTCGGGCAGGAGGTTCGAGGCTTCAAGATCGGCGACCGCGTGTCCGGCGAAGGTCACATCACTTGCGGCTTTTGCCGCAACTGCCGCGCGGGACGGCGGCATCTGTGCCGCAACAGCGTCGGTGTCGGCGTGCAACGCGAAGGCGCTTTTGCCGAATA
>VBCZ01000111.1:9352-21327 GCA_005889025.1 Betaproteobacteria bacterium | reverse complement strand
AAAACTGTCCGTCGAGCAGCAGTGCGAGCGCCAGATTCCAATGCGCGTGTGCGAAATCGGGCTTGAGGCTTACGGCGCGCCGAAACGCGTCGATCGCGCCGTCCACGTCGTTCGTCGATTGCAAAGCCAGCCCGAGGTTGTTCCACGCGGCGGCGTGATTGGGTTGGAGCGAGAGCGCAGCGCGATAGGCGTCCAATGCATCCGCTTCGCGATCAGCCGCAGCATAAGCGAGCCCGAGGTTGTTGTGGAATTCCGGCTCGCGCGCCGACGCCTTCACGGAAGCCTCGAGCAGCGGCAACGCGGCATCGAGCTCGTTGCGCTGATAATGAACGACACCGAGATAATGGCGCGCTAGTACGTTATCAGGGTCTACGAAGAGAACCTTTCGATACGTTCGCTCCGCCGCGTCGAAATCTCCTTGCCGGTGCAACCCGATGGCCCATTGGAGCTCGTGCTGCGCAGCGACTGGCGCAGCATTGTCCGCTCCGCCGTGGCAATGCTTGTAGCGCTTGCCGCTTCCGCACGGACAGGGGTCGTTTCGGCCCGGAACGGGAAAGTCGCGCAAGACTTGCGTCACATCGACGTAGACACGGGCGCGGAATCCGCCGCAGGCGCGGTCTCAACGGAGTCGCGCGTCATCCGGTGCCAGAGCAGGATGCTCACGAAGACAAGCAGCGGCGCGAGATGCATCGACGCTCGATTGGCCGTGGTGAGGTCGGCGATCCACGCGGCCGCCGTCGTGAACGAAAAGACGACCGTTAGGAAAAGGAGCCCGGCGGCAACAACGACTGCCAGCGGCGCGAGGGAAGGCTGCCAAAGCCGCCGCCATCCGAGCACCATGAGGACGATCACCGCGTACCACAGCAGATTCCAGTTGCCCATCAGGTAGTAGCTCTTGACGAGCTGCGCCCAGGCCGGCGCGAAATCGAGCTTGAGGTGGTAGCCGAGCAGGGTCGGCTGCGCGCGCGCGATCGCCAGCACGCCGAGCAACGCGACCGCGAAGCCGGCTACGACAACTCTCAAGCCCCGCCGCGGCAGCAGGGCGACAATCACGCCGGGAACGATGGTAAGTGCCCATATCCACCCCGGGTTCTTTATCAGCGGACAGGCGAGAGCGAGAAAAAGCGCCACTATCGCGTCGCGATTGTCACGGTGCACGGACCAGCGATAAAACGCGACGGCCGCCAGGCCATAGACAGCGCCCATCGGCAGATCGGCGTAGCCCGCTAGCGCCACGTGCACATCGACCAGCGGCAGCGTCGCCAGGAAATACGCGCCGAAAAGCGAGGTGAGCGGCGCGATCCCCTCGGCGCGAAACGCGCCATACATCGCGAAAGTAAGCGAGATCAGGATGGCGAGCCATGGCCAGTTCATCGCTGAATCGTCCCAACGACCAAGCGCCACGCATGTCCACACCTGCATCAGCGGCATTGTTGCCGGATAGTCCGGCGATGCATCGAAGTAGCCGTTGGCTGTTCCGGCAAGCCATTGGTCGGCATGAACAAACGGCGCTATGTGGCCGAGCTCGTACCAGACGCGCGCTTTGGTCGCCCATTGCACCCAGGCGTCCCACGGATAGAGAGGTCGCCATACGATCTCCGCCGACATGAGCGCGAAGTGCACGACGAGCCAGACGATCACGGCGATCCAGGCGACCCGCTGCCATCCTTTGAGCGATGGACGGACGAGCGCAATCACCGCATTACGAAAATCGGCCATCGACAGGCGAGCGTTCCGCATCGCCCATGCCGAGAGCAGCATGGCCGCAGCGAAGAGCGGCAGACCGATCGACGCTCGACCGAAGCCGATACCGGCCGCGCTCAAAGCCCGCATCCACAAGGTCAGCAGAATCATCCCGACAACATAGCCAAAGCCCGCGCGCATCGCGATCGCCCCGCCGCGGGGCTCGCCTGGCCATCCGAGTGCGGCCAGGACCGCGATGCCGAGGGCCCAGGGCAGCGCGAGCGAAAGCGCCATCGCGACTGCTTCCACTAGAGAATTCGGAACATGGCCGAGCCGCCTTCGCTGAATACAAGCTCGGCGGGAACCGGTGGGTTGTCACTCCAGCGCAGTCGACGATTTGCCGCGTCGTACTGAACGCCGCGGCGCTGGTAGACAACGAAGTAATCGCCGCTGTGCACGGCCGAAGCCGGCGGCATCGCGTTTTCCCATGGGCTGAAATAGACGTTGTATGGATAGAGGTGATAGGCGCCGCGATCCCGGTAATAGTGCTCGTCGGCGACCATGAAGACGCGCACCGGCGATGGAGGCAGGTTGATGCGCACTTTCTCGATGAACGCGAACACCGCGCGATCGTCGGCAACCAGGTGACGGTCGCGCCAGGACTTGCCTCCATAGAGCTCCCCGGTCACCATCACTTGCCGCGCGAGGTTCCATTGCCAGCGCACGTCGAGCGCGATCCCCATTGTGGTCTCCACCGTGCGAGCGCCCGATATATCAATGCCGCAAGACCGACGATGACGGCGAGGGCAAACGCCATCGGCAAGTCCTGGGTATCGGCGCCGCCGATAAGTGTATTGATCGATGCGCCGTTCCATGGCTCGAAGGTAAACCACTCGCCGATGCGATCGCCGACGATTTCGCGCGGGCTCATCGTCTTCGCGGTTGCGCTCTGAACCAATATCGGCTCGCCGGACACGCCTTTGACGGCGAGTGCCAGCCCGACGATACGGCCGACCCAGTTCGGATCGTGCAGCAGCGAGAACGGCTGAACGCGTCCCGCTTCTACATCGAGGCGACGATTGAAAATGCGTCCGGGCTCGTAGTCGTTGCGCCAGAGGAGACCCACTTCCGCGGCGTCGGGAATACCGCTTGTCTTCCAGGCGATGACCGGATAATCGGAGGATCGCAGCGATGTATTCACGCTTATCAATACCGCGCTTGACGCGTCGTTGGCCTTCAGCGACAGCCCGTCGGGCCGCACCTCGCCCGCGCCTCGCGCGACGGTGAAATCACGCGCCGTCCAATGCAAGGTAGGCGCGCCGCTGAACCACGAGCCCTGCACCGTAAACGCGAGATATACCAACGCGCACAGCGTCAGGCTCGCACCGAAAAGCCAAAAAGCGGTTCGAGCGGGGCGCTCGTGTGCAACCAGAGACGAAGGAGGCGGCGTTGCCGAAATATCCACTGCGAAGTTGCTATCAGTACGCGTTACGGCTGCGGAAGATGTGCCCGACCGTCAGGGCGAGGATGCGGATATCGAACAACACGGACCAGTTGTCGATGTAGTAAAGATCGTATTGTATCCGCTTGCTCAGGTCGCTGCTGCCGCGCAGGTCGTTGACTTGCGCCCAGCCCGTGATCCCCGCTTTGACCATGTGCTTTTGCATGTAGCCGGGAATCTCCTGCCGAAATCGCGCGACGAACTCGGGGCGTTCCGGGCGTGGCCCGACGAGCGACATCTCGCCCTTGAGCACATTGAACAGCTGTGGCAGCTCGTCGAGGCTGAACCTGCGCAGCAGCGCGCCGAGACGCGTTGGCCGCGGATCGTCATACTCGGACCAGACCGGTCCGCTCGAACGCTCGCTACCCACGGGCATGGACCGGAACTTGAGCATGGTGAACCGGCGTCCGTTCCACGTGACGCGTTCCTGCCGATACAAAACCGGGCCCGGAGAGGAGAGCTTGATCGCGATGGCGATCAGGATAAGGAGGGGCGACATAAGCAAAAGCACGAGACCGCCAAGGGCATAATCCTCCGCCGCCTTCAATACGCGCGGCATGCCCTCGAGCGGCGTGTCGGTGAGCCCGATAACCGGCATGCCGGCGATTTCTGAAAAGCTGTGCCGCAACAGCTGAAAACCGAAGATGTCCGGAACGTAGCGAACCTGCACCGGATACGCGCGCAACGCAGCGACGAGCCTGCGGATCCGCTCCTCGGATCGAAGCGGCAATGCGATCCATACCTGATCGAGCTCGCTGTGATCGAGATCCTCGCACAAGCCGTCGATCGTCCCCAGCACCGGCACGCCGTCGACGAGGGCGCCCGTGAGCTCGGGCGCGTCGTCGTAAAACCCGCGCAGGTTCAATCCCGTCCATGGCGCGCGGCGAAGACGCTGGACGACCTCGCGGCCGAGCTCTCCCGCGCCAACGATGCATATGTGGCGCAAGTTGTAGCCGCGCCGACGCAGATAGCGCAGCGATACCCGCAACGTGAGCCGCATGATCGTTTGCACGAAAAAGCCGCCGGCAAACCACAACGCCACCCAAACACGCGAATACAGATCGCCCGATTTGGTGACGAACACGAGAAAGACACCGATGGCGAGCAAGGTGAGCCAGCCTGACAACAGCGCGCGCAGGTCCTCGATGAGGCTTCCCCCGCGCTGCGGCCGATAAAGGCCCGTGGCTGGGAATACGGTGAGGCTCATGAGCGCGAGCGCGAGCATTGCGACCCAGTACACCGGAGGCGCATCCGGCGTTCCGAGATAGATCCATTGCGCCGCCCATCCTACGACGACGATGATGATCGGGTCCGCAAGACGCAGCATCTGCTCGAGCGCCGTTGCGTTGCTCTTCAGCAGATTGCGCGATCTGACTCGGATCAAGCGACCCTCCGTGCTCGAAATTCTGCGAGCGCGGCTTTAACGAGGTCGGCAAACCGGCGCCGGAATACGTCGGCCGCGAACCGTCGTGCGTTCGAGCGACAGGCGGCTGATGTGATCCGATGCGCTGACTGTTCGAATGTCTTAACCGCCGAAACAATGGATGCAACGGTCTGTTCGCCGAAGAACACGCCGGTGGGTTCGGTCTCATTCAATCCACGGATGGTCTCGATGGCACCGCCGCGCGACAGCGCGATGACGGGAGTGCCGCAGGCTTGCGCCTCCACCGGAGCGATGCCGAAATCTTCCTCGGCTGCGAAGATGAACGCTCGTGCCGAGGCAAGCAGCTTATCGCGCTCGTCATCGGAGAGGCGGCCCGCAAGGCGCACATTGGCGCCCGCGAGCGCGGCAATTCTAGCCATCTCCGGGCCTTCGCCCACGACGATGAGCTCGCGGTCGGGCAGGGTTGCGAAAGCCTGCACGATCAGATCGATCCGCTTGTAGGGAACGAGTCGCGAAACGGTGAGATAGAACGACGAGCGTGGCAAGCTGGTTTTTTGGTGCGCGTAACGGGCGATGTCCACGGGCGGGTAGATCACTTCCGCGGTGCGACGATAGCAACGCTCGATGCGTTCCGCAATGTACTTGGAGATCGCCACAAAGCGGTCGACGCGGGACGCGGCCTGAAAATCCCAGATTCGAAACCGCTCCAGGGCTAAATTCGCGAGCCAAAAGAGCGGTCCACGCGTCAGGCCCGCCGTCGCAAGATAGGTTTGCCGCGAGTCCCAGGCGTAGCGCGCCGGCGAATAGCAGATGCAGATGTGCAGCTGATCGGGCCCAGTCCGCACACCCTTCGCGACGGCGTGCGAATTCGAAATCACCAGCTCGTATTCCGACAGGTCGAAGCGCTCCACGGCGAGCGGCATGAGAAAGAAGAATTTCCGGAAGTGGCTGCGCGCCAGAGGAATTTTCTTGATGAACGATGTCCGGATATGCCGCCCGGCAAAGCGCTTCCGATCTTCCTCCGCCAGAAAATCCACCACCGTGTATAGATCGGCCTTCGGGAACAGCTCGAGCAATAACGCCAGCACGGCTTCGGACCCCGCCCATGTGTCGAGCCATTCGTGAACAATAGCGATTCGCATTGGAGAACTGCCTAAAGCGCGACGACTTCCGGATCTCGCGCATGGTTCAACGAATTATGCGGCAAAATGCACCGAGATCGCTTTGCGGTAGCGACGCGATTGCACCCATGTCCCCTGATACGGCAAAATGCGGTGTTCGCGTTTTCGTTTGGCCGATAAAACGACTTGGGTCGTCGATCAATCGGCCTCCTTCGGCGGTCGAGCCAAGCCTCACTGCAATCGGAACGAGTCATTCAAAGGGTCTCAAGGTGCAAACTACGCTTACCGTTCAATCCATGCCGCTCAGTCGCGGCGGCCGCGCATGACGAAGTCTGCGCTGATCACCGGTGTCACCGGGCAGGACGGAGCGTATCTTTCGCGACTGCTGCTCGGCAAAGGCTACAAGGTTTTCGGACTGGTGGCGCGGAGAGGCACCGATACGTCATGGCGATTGCAGGACCTGGGTGTGCTCGACCAAGTGTCGCTCATCCACGGCGATCTCACCGACATGTCGTCCTTATGCCAGGCAGTCGAGGCCGCCAAACCGGACGAAGTCTACAATCTCGGTGCGCAAAGCTTCGTCGGCACGTCCTGGCAGCAACCCGCAGTGACGGCTCAAGTTAACGGCGTCGGTGTCGTAAACATGCTGGAAGCGATCCGGCGCTCCAGATCGAGCGTGCGTTTCTACCAGGCGTCCACCAGCGAGATGTTTGGATTGGTTCAAGTCGAAGCGCAGTGCGAGACGACTCCGTTTCACCCGCGCAGTCCCTACGGCGTGGCGAAGCTTTTTGGGCACTGGATCACGGTCAACAATCACCGCTGCGAGGAATAGAATTCGTGACACGCAAGGTAACCGACGCGGTAGCCCGAATCAAGCTTGGCAAGCAAACGGAGCTTCGTCTCGGCAACATCGATGCAAAGCGCGACTGGGGATTCGCAGGCGACTACGTCGAAGCGATGTGGCTCATGCTCCAGCAGGACAAGCCTGACGACTACGTGATTGCAACGGGTGTGACGACAACCGTGCGCAACATGTGCAAGATCGCCTTCGAACACGTCGGGCTCGACTACGAGAAATTCGTAGTCATCGACCCCGCGTTTTTCCGTCCCGCTGAAGTTGACGTGCTTCGCGGAGATCCCGCCAAGGCCAAGGCGGTGCTGGGCTGGCAGCCCAAGACGGGGGTGACCGAGCTCATCCAGCAAATGGTGGATGCCGATTTGCGCCGAGTCAAACGCGAATAGGGCTCGCGTGGGAGCAATGCCGGCCCCTTCGCCTGGATCCGATTCCACCCTGGCGCCGCGGCAGGAAACCTGCACCTCGACGCCCTCGCCGAGCGGCGAAAATGCTCTTTTGAAGCGCAGGGTCATCCTCGAATGCACGAGCACCTACGAGAGCCGCTACAACACGGGCATTCAGCGCGCGGTCAGGAACCTGGTCAACGCGTCGCTGGCCTCGACGGCCTGTCCCGGCTGCATCGCAGTCGTCTACGATGGTCGTCACTTCGTACCGCTCGACAGTCTGCCGGCGCATGGCACAAGCCACCAACGCCGGCAGCCATCGGCAAGCCCGGTGAATTTACTGCGCAACGCATTTCATCGTGTTCGCGCGCGGATCGTCCGTCACGCACCGGGTACGGCGGTTCGTGATGCCCTGCATTCCGAGAGGCTGGAATATTCGCTGAGGCGGTTGGTCTATGCGGCGCGGAACGGACGTCGTTGGCTGCGTTCTTTTTCCCGCGGTTCGACCGCTCGAGTCGAATTTCGGCGGGGCGATGTCCTGGTGTTGCTCGATTCGACCTGGAGCGTCGACTTGCGCCGCGAGCTTCGGCGAGCCAAAGCGGCGGGCGCCCACATCTGGGTGGTCGTCAACGATCTCATTCCGATCAATCATCCCGATCTCGCGCCGGAAGGAACGCCGATACTGATCGCCAAGTGGCTGCGGCGTACGCTGCCCTATGCGTCGGGGTTGCTGGGCATTTCGCGGACAGTGGCCGAGGAGGCGCGGATCTATTTGAGACAATCCGGGTTAGTCGGTAATGCGCCGAAAATCGATCACTTTTACCTGGGTGCCGGACTTGACGGCATCGCCGCAGATTCTGCCGAAGGCGGCGCGCTTGCAGCCGCACTTGGCCATTTCACCGGCAGCGTCTACCTTGTGGTCGGTACGATCGAACCTCGCAAGAACCATGGACTCATCCTCGACGTGTTCGACCGACTCTGGGCCGAGGGCACCGACACCAATCTGGTGATTTTCGGTCGGCTGGGCTGGCGCTCGCACGAGCTGGAGGCCCGGATCAGAGGACACTCACAGTTCGGCAGGCGCCTTCTATGGTTGGACGCAGGACCGGACAGCGAGCTCGACTATGCCTATCGGCACTCGTCGGCGTTGATTTTCGCGTCGCGCTGCGAAGGCTTCGGGCTGCCGCTGGTTGAAGCGATGCAATACGGGCTTCCGGTTCTTGCGAGCGACATTCCGGTCTTTCGCGAAATCGGGGGCGACTATCCGATTTACATCGATACGCGTGACCATCGGCCGCTCTATGATGCGATTCGCGGCTTCGATGCCAAGAATGCGGAAGTGCCGCGAGCGCAGCGCAACCCACGCGCGTGGCTGTCGTGGTCCGACAGCGCGCGGATGCTGCTCGAAAAGGTCGGGGTCTTGCCGGCGGCTCGATCGTAGCGATCTTGCCCGCGTATCTAGAGACAAGGCGTCAGCATGCGCAGAATTTCCGCCTGCATTGCCTGTTCGATCGTCGAACCGGTCAGTGCAAGGTCGGCCAAAGCGGATGCGACTCCGAGGTAGAGGCTCCGCTGGACCTTGCGCTGCTGCGCCCATGTCGCGGCGAGGCGGCCAAGGATCCCCGCGTAGTCGCCGATCATGGTCTCGAAGTCAAGGTGCGAGCTGGCATAGCTCCGCGTCGCTTCCGCGAGCGCGCCGATTTCATCTCGATTTGCGTCGAGTCGCGCCAGCAGAGCAACGAGTGCCGCGCTTGCGCTTTCGCCCGACGGGACCTTGAGCGCACACTCGGGCAGCTCAGCATACCAGCCCGTATCGGTGACGATGACCGGCGTGCCGAGTTGCATGGCCTGAGTCACCACGGCGGAGGTCTCCCCCATACTTGGATCGCGCAGATTGATGCACACGTCGACGGCGGCTATCGCGGCTAAGAAGGCGGAGCGCTCGAGGTGTCCTCGAACATGAACCGACCCGCCGAGCCCTAGCGCTGCGATGTCGGCGGCGAGTGCGGTCATGGTCGCGCCCGTCGGGCCGCAGAGCTCCAATTCCATTTCCTGGCCGCGATCACGCAAGGTCGCCATCGCTGCCAGCACACGATCCAGCCGTTTGTAGGGCTCGATCCAGCCGAAAACACCGAGCTTGAGCGGTCTGTCGCCGATAACACGCGGTCGAATCGACGGGGAAATGGGATAGCACTGCGGCAGTCGATAGATGGGAAGGTCCGGCATGCGCTCGCCGATGCGCCGCGCCGCACCTTGCGAATGCACCAGGACTGCATCTGCGAACTGCAGATAGGGCTCAAACAGGGGCACCGCCGTTACGGCGGCGTTCGTCCATGGTGGGGCGCCGAGTGTTCTGAGACGCTGGCAATCGGCGGCGACATCGGGTCCGTACCAGAATCGCAGATCTTCCCAGTATCCGCCGACGCCGCCTGCGGCCAGCGTCCGATCGACATGCAAGTGGTGGAGCACCGGATCATGAAGATGGACGAGGCCTCCAAGTCGCGCAAGAAGGCGCGGCTGGAAGGCATGGTAGGTGAAGTTGTTGCCCAACTGAAAAACCGGGAAGGCGTCAGACAAGTCCGGCGCGGGCCCCGTGCCGTTGCACGAGTGGACTTTACAGTTCGGCAAAGCTGCAGGCGTCGCCGCGCCGGTGTAGACCTCCACACTTAGGCCGTGCGCGAGAAGACCGTTCGCGAGCGAGTAAGCGTAGTCGGCGATGCCGCTTTTTTGCGGCGGCCACGGTGTGAACAGTGCGATTTTCACAGGTAAGGCACAACGAGCTCGTCTACGACATGCCGCCAGCTCAACTGTCGGGCAAACGCGGCCCCGGCGCGTCCTCGCACCGCAAGGTCGGTATCGCTCGCGAGATAAACCTGTTCGATAGCGGCGGCGATGGCCGACGGCTGCGGCTCGACGACCCAGCCGCCGCCCGTGCGATCGACTATGCGCGCGGGCTCACCGCTATCGCTGCAGGTGATGACCGGCTTTTCCGCAAGGAAGGCTTCGATCGTCGCGTAGCCGTAATCTTCGTCATAGGGCCCATAGAATACCGCCCGCGCACGCGACAGCTCCGCAATAAGCGCGTCATCCGTGAGGTAGCCGCCGAGTCGGCAACGGTCGGAAAGTCCCAGTTGGCCTATGCGGTTTCTCAGGTCGGCCTCGTCGGTCCCGGCGCCGTAGATCGTGACTTGCGCAGCCGGAAGCAACGCCGCGGCTTCCAGGGCCAATGACGCTCGCTTGCTCCTATCGAGCCGCCCGAAATAGATCACTCGATCCGAATACGGGCCGGGATGAATCCGATCCTGCATCAACGACGGCGGCCAGAGAGGCGCGCTCAACAAGTCATTGAAACGCCTCAGCCGCTCGGAAACGGTCTCTGAAATCGCGAAGCGGCGCACGCACTCGCCCATGAAGCGGGTGTCCAGCTCGTGGAGCTTGCGACGCGCTGCGACCTCGAGCTCGGTCAATTCCGGCCGGTCGTAAATCGTGCCGGCGAGGTCGTAGGCTTGCCGGTATTGGTGGACCAGCCACAAGAGCTTGTTCGGATGCCGGACCGCGTATGTCGGAAACTTGGTTGCAATGACCAGATCGACCCGGTTGCCGTCGACCTCGCTCACGTCCAGAAGACGCCAGGTCATCATTTCAGTGATCAGGCGCTCTTCCGGATAGTGTTTGAACGGAAGCTGGACCAGATCGACCTGCACGCCGGGAACGTGTGCTGCGATCGCCTGCACGAGGCCGGCGTTGAGATTCTCCGCGCCGCCGCGCGCAAACGGCACTTGCGCGCCAAGGACCAGCACGCGCTTGGTCATTTCCGCGCGACCACCGCGTAATCCTCGGAGCCGAACAGATAGCGGACGAGTGCAGGCTCGGTTCCAGCGAGCTCCGAAGCCAGCGGATTTTCGAGATCCGCGTGCAGCGGTACGATCTGAATGCTGTGAAATCCGACGTTGCTCGCGGCGAATTGAAGCAACGGATCGGGCAACGGATGGCGGTGGGTTGGATCGAGGTAGAACCGATTGGTGGCGGTGACCAGATTGCCGGGACTGGGAGTCTCCAGGATTATCAGTCCTCCGGTTTGCAGCACGCGATGAATCCTGCGCAGAAAAAACAGCCATGAAGGCCAGCCCAAATGCTCGATCACATGGAATGCAGTCACGATGTTCCAGTGGTCCGGGGGAGACTGGTCGAGGAATGCACAGAGATCCCCTTCTATGACGCGCAGACCTTTGCGCTCGCATTCAGCGATGAGCAGGCGATTCTGCTCGACACCCACCGCCTCGATTCCAGCGGCCCGCAGAAGGTCCAGCCATTCTCCCCGGCCGCAGCCCAGATCGAGCGCTGGACCCGACAGACCCGCGGACTGGACTATCGGCAGATAGACGCGTAGCCGATCGGTAATGAGTTCGGGCGCGCCCCGGAAGCGATCGCCCAAGGCCACGAAGAATGCATCAAGATCCTGCGCCGATGGATCCTCTGCGCTTTTCACCTCGTTTGAAGATCGCGATGCGTAGCCCAACTGCGCTCGAATGTAATCGCGCAGTATCCCATTCTCGCGTGCGGACTTGTCGCCGTGAGCCAGCGCCGCCTGCAGCGCTTGCAGCGCGTCCCGAAGGAGAAGGTTGACGTCGCGTTGATCCTTGGTAAGCAGGTTATAGAGTCGTAGCGCCAGGCGACCGATCGGCGCGATCGTGAAGGGAAAGCGGCGGAACCGGTGTGGCAATTCGCTGCGGGGCTGGCTGCGACGCATGAGCTCCGCCAGATAACTGTCCAGATGGCTGGCCGCCTCCCTGACCGCATGGTCCGAAGCATCCGCCGCGCTTGGTTGCGGTAATGCGCGATAGAGGCGCGCAGCCTGGCGCATTCTCTCGATCAGCGCTTCGATGTTCGCATCGGGCGTGCGCGGGTGTTCACTCATGCGGCATGGCTTCCCTGGTTTTGACTCGACAGCCGGGCGTATTCCACGAGCGCCGCTTCCGCCGAGCCGTCGTAATGCAGCGTTCCACCATGGAGGACAAGGGCCCGATTGCAGATGCGTGAGACGATG
>VBCZ01000111.1:7715-9291 GCA_005889025.1 Betaproteobacteria bacterium | reverse complement strand
CGTCGATGATGAGCACGTCGGGGCGCACCGCGGTGGCCAGACTGAACGCCAGTCGAACGTTCATACCGGACGAATACATGCGCAGAGGATCGAAAAACTGGTCGCCCAATTCGCTGAATTCCTTGATGCGCGGCATCAGCGCGCGTATCTCCGCAGGCCGCAGTCCGTACAACTGCGCGGTCATCTGCACATTCTGCTCGCCGCTGAACTCGGCGTGGAAGCCCATGCCCAGCTCCAGCATTGCCGTCACGCGCCCATGCACTTCGATCTCGCCGGCCGTGGGTGCGGTGATTCCCGCCAACAGGCGCAGCAGCGTGCTCTTCCCTGCGCCGTTGCCGCCGAGGATTGCCACGCTTTCGCCCTGCGCAACCGAAAAATCGACATTGCGCAGGACCCACACGTCATGGTGGCGTTGTCGCATGGGCCAAAGCAATTGCACGATCCGGTCGCGAGGATGGTTGAAATGCCGGTAAGCCTTGCCGACTCCGCGGCAGCGGATCGCAGTGTTCATAACTCGTCAGCCAGCGTCGACGCGACCCGGCGATACACCAGACGGCTCAAGACGAGGGACAACGCCAGAAATATCGCGGGATAAAGGAGGCGCTGCCAATCGGGCCATTGATGCAGAACGATGACGCGTTGCATGCTCTCGATGACCCCGCTAAGAGGGTTCCACTCGAGAATGCGCGCGAGCGCGGGCGGCATCGCGGATTGCGGGTAGACGATCGGTGTGAGCCAGAAGAGAAGCTGCAGCCCGAAGGGAACCGCCTGGCTGATGTCTCGAGCATAGACGTTGATGAGCGCCAGCACGACCGTGGCGCTGAAAGCGAGCCCGCCGAGGAGCAGGATAAGGAGCGGCACAGCGACCAGATGGTTCGACAGGGCGTGACCGGTAAGCGCGAGCGCGCAGAGAAAAAGCGCCAGCAGAAGCGAGAAGTTCAACATCGCCGAAAGCGTCGTGATTACCGGCAGCAGAATACGCGGGAAGCTGCTGTGGCGTATCAGTTGCGCGTTTTCGAGGAAGCAGGTGTGGCCGCGCTGAATGATTTCGGAGAACATCAGCCACGGTATGAGACCCGCGCAGAGAAACGCGCCATAATTGCTTGTTTCAGGCGCTATCCGGTTGGGAAACACCGATGTGAAAATGACGTAGTAAACCGCGATGAGCCCTGCCGGCTGAACCACGAGCCAGGCGATGCCCAGCACGGATCCGAAGTAGCGCAGCTGCAGATCCCGGCGCATGCCGCCCCAGACGAAGCTGCGGTAGTCCCACAGGCTCTTTAACATGGCCCTTTGGAGCGACGCGAACTGCGGATCAAGGAACGTGTCGGAACCGAAGCGATAAACGACCGCTCACGCGAACAAGGTGCATCTGACACGGTGCAAGCGCATTTCTTCGCGCGGAGCGAAGAGCGCCTAAAGTAGAGGCATGCGAACCGCGCGCTGCGCGCTCTCGCCAAAGACTACGCGAGCCTCTTCGCATGCCAATTCATCTCGGCAGCCGTACGCCGTCGACAGCGCATTGTCGCAGATTCATGGATTGACGCGTTCACGAGGGGCCGCCCTCCAGCGTAGT